>CAMOVS010000354.1 GCA_946627575.1 uncultured Lachnospiraceae bacterium | reverse complement strand
CGGATGAACATCTGGGTAGTCCGTCAGGCTACACAGGGTGTTGCGGACTGGGTGAAGACCCAGGGTGGAACCCAGACCGTAGCCATCAGCTATGACAGCCGCTTAAAGGGCTGGAATTTTGCCAGAGATGCCGCAGGAGTTCTTGCGGCCAACGGTATCAATGTAAGGATCTATGATGAGCTTATGCCGGTTCCGGCACTGAGCTTTGCTACAAGATATTATAAATGTAACGCAGGTATCATGGTTACGGCTTCCCACAACCCGGCCCAGTACAACGGCTACAAGGCTTATGGCCCGGATGGCTGCCAGATGACCGATGATGCCGTTGCCGTTGTCTATGATTCCATTCAGAAGACAGACGTGCTGACCGGCGCCAAATACATGTCCTTTGCCGAGGGCGTAGAGAAGGGCCTGATCAAGTTCGTAGGCGACGATTGTAAAGATGCTCTCTATGAGGCGATTGAAGCCAGACAGGTTCGTCCGGGTCTCTGCAAGACAGCAGGACTTAAGCTGGTTTACTCTCCTCTGAACGGTACCGGTCTTGTTCCGGTTACCCGTGTTCTCAAGGATATGGGAATCACGGATATTACCATCGTTCCCGAACAAGAGTATCCCAACGGATATTTTACCACCTGTTCTTATCCTAATCCTGAGATTTTTGCAGCTCTCGAAAAGGGACTTGAACTTGCCAAGGAAGTGCAGGCAGATCTTATGCTGGCCACCGACCCGGATGCTGACCGTGTAGGTATCGCCATGAAGTGCCCGGATGGCTCCTATGAGCTCGTATCCGGCAATGAGATGGGCGTTCTCCTCCTGGATTACATCTGCGCAGGCCGTATTGAGAAGGGGACCATGCCGGAGAAACCGGTGGCATGCATGTCCATCGTTTCTACTCCTCTGGCAGACGCGGTAGCTGAGCACTATGGCGTTGAGCTCCGTCATACCCTGACCGGTTTCAAGTGGATCGGCGACCAGATCGCTTCCCTTGAGGCAGATGGAGAAGAAGACCGCTTTATCTTCGGATTTGAGGAGAGCTACGGATACCTGGCAGGGCCTTATGTACGTGACAAGGATGCCATCATCGGCTCCATGCTCATCTGCGAGATGGCTGCTTATTACAGAAGCATCGGATCTTCTATCAAGCAGCGGCTGGAAGAGATCTATGACCAGTACGGCCGTTACCTCAACAAGGTAGACAGCTATGAGTTCCCGGGCCTGTCCGGCATGGACAAGATGGCCGGCATCATGACAGGACTTCGCAACGAACCGCCCAAGGCCTTTGCGGGCAAGGCTGTAGCCAAAGTGATCGATTATACCAAGACCGAGGAAACCGGGCTGCCCAAGTCCAACGTGCTTAATTATATCCTGGAAGATGGTCAGTCCGTTATCATTCGTCCCTCCGGAACCGAGCCCAAGATCAAGGCCTACTATACCACCAAGGGTAAAGACCTTGCCGAGGCCCAGGCTCAGAAGGACGCCATGGCAGAGGATGTCAAGGTTATTTTCTCATAATCAAATAACAGACCGGGATCTGTTCGGATTCCGGCATATAACGGAAGGCAAGGCTCTTGTTGTTTATGACACAGGAGCCTTGCCTTATTTTTTTGTATTGACAGAAGAAGGGAATTGGTATATAACATAGTAAACAGATTAAACATATCAGAATAATAGGAAATAAGAGGGATTCGTTTTTGCTCTGACTCTCCGAAAGGCCTGCGTTCGGGCCGCAATCAATCGGATGACACTGCCGTGTATGAAAAAAATCTGTTTTGTATGGGGGTATTATGGATCAGAATCGATTAAGTCAAGCTATATATGATAAATATATACGACCAACCAAACGTAAAGCAGGGAAATACATCGGCGCGGAATTTGAACTGCCGGTTCTGAATAAGGATCATCAGCCTGTGGAAGAACATGTAATCTTTTCAATGTCGGAAGCCTTCTGCAGGAAGTTTGGATTTGAAATTGTCAGCGAAGATGCGGAGGGACATGCCAATTCTATGGCAGATCCGGTGACGGGTGACGACCTTTCCTTTGACTGCTCCTATTCCAATCTGGAGCTGTCCATGGGCAAAGTCCTTTCCATCGGTGAGCTTGAAGAAAGATTTGCCCGCTATTATCATTTTATCCAATGTTACCTGCAGAATTATAATTATTCTCTAACCGGCATGGGAATCAATCCCTTTTTTGATATCAATTATAACCAGCCGGTACCTAATGAGCGCTATCGGATGCTTTTCCACTATCTGCATACTTATAAGCGCTATGAGAAGGAAGGCCGTCTCTTCCACAACCATCCTGATTTTGGCACCTTTACCAGCGCATCTCAGGTCCAGCTTGATGTGGATTATGAAAATGTCCTGGATGTTATTAATACCTTTGGCCGCCTGGAACCTTACAAAGCAAGACTGTTTGCCAATTCGTGGCTTCCGGACACGCCGGACCTTCTTTGCAGCAGAAAGTGAACTATATCTGCCCGTCCGGCTCAAGTCCAATGGAGTCAACA
>CAMOVS010000353.1 GCA_946627575.1 uncultured Lachnospiraceae bacterium | reverse complement strand
AGTTCCTGGAGATGTCGGAGCCTGATGCCGAAGGCTACCGAACGATGCAGTTCGAGGTCAATGGCTTCCTCCGTGAGATCAGAATCTTTGATAAGACATTTGAAGTCAAGGCAGACCGAGAGCTTCACACCGACCACCGCAATCCCGGCCATCTGGGATCGCCCCTGCCCGGCAAGATCATTGATATCCAGATTCAGGAAGGAGACCATGTACAAAGGAACCAGGGACTTATGGTTATTGAGACCATGAAGATGGAGACCACCATCACGTCCAAGATCAGCGGGGTTGTCGAACAGATCTTTGTAGAATTGGGAGACGAGGTCAATGAAGATACCCTGCTGGCCATCTTCAGTCCTGATGAAGATGACCTCCATCAGGAAGAGCATCCGGAACTGCCGGAGATGGATCTGGATACCCTGGAGCATGATGATCTAAAGGTGGTCAATATAGTATGAGTGGCAGGGCCGCAAATAGATAAGACGATCAAACCATGAAACACGTAAACACAGCAGCAAGAAAACAGGGATATAAAATGACAAAGAAAAATGTTTGGCCGGCTTATAGTCCGGCTCAGGAAAAGAAACTGGAAGAACTCGCCGATTCTTACAAGGCTTTTCTCAGCCTATGCAAAACCGAGAGAGAATGTACGGATTATTTCCGGGAGGAGGCTGAAAAGTATGGATATCAGTCTCTGGAGGACAAGATCCGGGCCGGAGCTCCTCTGCTGCCGGGAGATAAGGTATACGCAGAAGGTATGGGCAAGACCATCGCATTATTCCGGATCGGAACAAAGCCGGTGGAGGAAGGGATGAACATTCTCTGTGCCCATATCGATTCTCCCCGGCTGGATATCAAGCAGAACCCCCTTTATGAAGATACGGAGCTATCCTACCTGGATACCCATTATTACGGTGGGATCAAGAAATACCAGTGGGTGGCTCTGCCTCTGGCCCTCCACGGGCTTGTTGTGAAGAAAGACGGCACTAAGATTCCCATTGTAGTTGGAGAAGACCCGGCGGATCCCGTCCTCTATGTAACCGACCTCCTGATCCATCTGGCCGACAAACAGATGGCCAGGAAGGCTTCGGAGGTGGTGACCGGCGAGAACCTGGATATCCTGATCGGAAGCCGCCCCATCAATATGGATCTTGATGAAGAGAAGGATGAGGAAGAAAAATCCGAAAAAGAAGCGGTTAAGAAGGGGATATTGAAGATCCTGAAAGATAAGTATGATATCGAGGAGGAGGACTTCCTGTCTGCAGAGATCGAGGTTGTGCCGGCCGGACCGGCCAGAGACTGCGGCCTGGATCGTAGCATGATTGCCGGATACGGTCATGATGACAGGGTATGCGCCTATCCTTCTTTCCTCGCGATGATGGAGACGGAAGATGCCGGGAAGACTTCCTGCTGCCTGTTGGTGGATAAGGAGGAGATCGGCAGTGTCGGAGCCACCGGTATGGAATCCATGTTCTTTGAAAATGCAGTAGCTGAGCTTCTGGCTCTTTGCGGTTATAGCTCCAATCTTTCCGTCAGGAGAACCCTGGCCCGGTCCAGGATGCTTTCTTCCGATGTCAGCGCAGCCTATGACCCCGCCTACGCTGAGGCCTTCGAGAAAAAGAACAGCGCTTATTTTGGCAGAGGCCTGGTCCTGAACAAATACACCGGAGCCCGGGGCAAGTCGGGATCCAATGATGCCAACGCAGAATACCTGGCAGATTTGCGCAGGATCTTTGATGGCAATGAAGTCGCTTTCCAGACTGCGGAGCTTGGCAAGGTTGATTTCGGCGGGGGCGGAACCATCGCCTACATCGCCGCCCTTTATGGCATGGAAGTTGTGGACAGCGGCGTGGCTGTTCTCAGTATGCATGCCCCCTGGGAAGTGATCAGCAAGGCCGACCTCTATGAAGCCTTCAAGGGTTACAGAGCCTTTTTAAAGGATGCCTGAGCCTGTGCAAATGAATGTGCAGATCCCGGATCCATCCTGTTCGGACCATCTGCCAACCCTGGGGATTAAGTATAGATGAGGATAGATTCATGACTGATAAAATAATGCTCATTGATGGGCACAGTATATTGAACCGGGCCTTTTACGGGGTCCCGGACCTGACCGATTCCCAGGGACGGCATACCAATGCCGTCCTGGGATTCCTGAATATCATGCTCCGCTATCTGGAAGAAGAGCAGCCTAGCCATCTTCTGGTAGCATTTGACCGAAAAGAACCTACTTTCCGCCATCTCCGGTATGATGCCTATAAGGGCAACCGCAGTCCTATGCCGGAGGAGCTAAGGGAGCAGGTTCCCTTAATGAAAGAGCTTTTGACCGCCATGGAGATTCCGGTGGTGGACCAGGCCGGCATCGAAGCGGATGATATCCTGGGAACCCTGGCGCGCAATGCCGAGGCGATGGATATGGATGTTGTTCTGATCTCGGGTGACCACGATCTGCTTCAGATCGCGACCGACCGCATCTGCATCAGGATCCCCAGGACACGGCAGGGCAAGACCTCGATCG
>CAMOVS010000352.1 GCA_946627575.1 uncultured Lachnospiraceae bacterium | reverse complement strand
AAATAACATAATGATAACAGATAAATACGTGAATTACACAACGTGATTAAACACTTTACTTGATTGACTTTTTGGCAGATATTGGATGGGAGGATCGACATTATGATAAAACTGATTGCAACAGATATAGACGGTACTTTGTTAGAGACCGGAAAAACCATGCCGGATCCGCGCTATTATGACGTGATCGGCAGGCTTCTTGCGGATGGGGTCAGCTTCTGTGTATCCAGCGGCAGGCAGTATGCCAGCCAGAGTAAACTCTTCGGCCCCTATATGGACCAGATCTTTAATATTACCGAGAATGGGGCCAGGGTTCTTTACGGGCAAAAGGAACTCTTCTGTTCTGTTATGACCAAGGAGGACTCGGTAGAACTGGTGAAGGATACCCGGGCGCTGGGATCCGAGGCGGAGTGTATGTACTGCACCAGGGATACGGCTTATTTTAGTCCTTTGGATCATAACATACAGGAAATGATGACCCGCAAGTTCCTCTTCCGCTGTCAGACGGTAGACCGGCTTGAGGACCTTCCCTTCCCCTGCATAAAATACTCGATTAAGATCCGGGATTCTATTGAGGAGGGGCTTAGGGACCACTTTATACCCAAGTGGCAGAAAACCCATGAGGTGACCCGTGGCGGTAATTATATCAGCGTCATGGAAAAAGGGGTGACCAAGGGAAGTGCTATCAAAAGAATTCAGGATTACCTGGGTCTTAGTCCGGAAGAGACCATGGTCTTCGGCGACAATCGGAACGACCTGGAGATGATGAAGGAAGCTTCCTGGGGCGTGGCTGTTGCCAATGCCCGGCCCGTGGTGAAGGAAGCAGCCAGGATCGTCACGGCTTCCAATGATGATCTGGGGGTTCTTAAGATCATGGAGGCCCTGATCCGCCATCATTATCAATGCGATCAGGGATTCCCGGAGGAGATCCGGTCTTTCTGTGAAGAGTGAAGCTGTGATCAAGATAGAGAAGGCGCTGCCATGGCGGATCCGGCCATTCATAGAAAATGGGGAAATGCAGAGGCAGCGCCTTCTTTTTATTCTATTATTCTGCTATTCTGTTTTAGTAAATCTTTTCCGTCCAGAAGGGCTTCCATGAGCCGGTCGCCTTCGTAACGGAGCTTCAGGGAGAAAAAGGGGTGGTTCTCAATGATCAACTTGTGAAAGATCTTATCTCCTTCCCACAGATTGAGTTGATCCAGATCGGATATGGGAACCCACTCCAGCTTGCCCTCGTCACATTCTTTGAGGTTACCGGTATATCCATCGGCCGTATAGAGGCACATGTATTCGGTTGGCCAGCGGTCGGATATGAAGGTGACGATCCCTCGAAAGCGCCAGGAGGTCAGGGTCAGCCCTGTCTCTTCTTTGGCTTCCCGGAGAAGACACTCCTCGGGACTTTCGTTTTCTTCGAAATGACCGCCGACACCGATCCATTTGTCCTTATTGATGTCGTTTTTCTTGGAAACCCGGTGAAGCATCAGGTAGGAGCCTTCTTTTTCGATATAACACAGGGTGGTCAGATTGCTCTTCATCGCTTAATCGATCCCGTCATTTTCAATATCATCGATCAAACCAAAGAGATACTGGCCATACTTGGTCTGCTCCATCTCAAAGGCGGTATCACGGAGCTGGTCTACGGTAATCCACCGGTTTCTCAAAGCCTGCTCCTCGGGGCAGCCGATCAGCTTACCGCTTCGCTGGGCGTTACGGATGGCTCCGGCAGCTTCATAGAGACTGTCGGCGGTTCCGGCGTCAAACCAGCTGTACTCGTTGCCCAGGGTCTCTACCATGAGAAGGCCTTCCTTAAGGTACTCATTATTGACCGAAGTAATCTCCAGCTCGCCTCTTGCCGATGGCTGAATCTTCTTGGCGATCTCTACCACTTTATTATCATAGAAATAAAGACCCGGCGCGATATAATTGGACTTGGGATGCTTGGGCTTCTCCTCGATGGACAAAGCCGTCCCATGATCGTCAAACTCAACCACACCGAAAGGTCTGGGATCGCTGACATAATAGCCGAAGATCACAGCATTTTCAAAATGACGGACGATCTTGCGGAGCTTTCTTCGGAACAAAGGTCCATAAAAGATATTATCGCCCAGCATCAGACAAACATTATCATCGCCTATAAACTCTTCTCCGATGATAAAAGCATCGGCGATACCCCTCTGCACCTTCTGCTCCAGATAGGATATATGAACGCCCAGAGACTCTCCATGTCCCAGAAGATCTTCAAAAGACTGGACATATCCCGGCGGAACGATGATCAGGATATCCCGGATCCCTGCCCGCATCAGAGTACTGATGGAATAATAGATAAGCGGTTTGTCATAGACCGGAAGCAAAGGCTTGCAGACCGGTTTGGTAATCGGATAAAGTCGGCTGCCCTTTCCGGCTGCCAGAATAATACCTTTCATAATTCCCTCCCAAGAATAAAAAACATTTTATCATTCGCTGACGACGTCGCCGTCTTTGTCAATGTGTTTCTCGGATGTGGATCCGTCTTTGTT
>CAMOVS010000351.1 GCA_946627575.1 uncultured Lachnospiraceae bacterium | reverse complement strand
GAAACCTGAACCGTGCTCCCCACAGGGACTTCAAACCGAAACCGGCCATCCGGTCCGGTCGTGGCTCCTCCGAGGGCTGGATTCCCCGGGACCGTCATCACGGCCCCGACTACAGGAATCGATTCCTCGTCCACGACAATGCCTGTCACAGCGACTTTCTGCTGGGCCATCGCAGCCCAGGCATAAAGGAGCAGGATCAGGCAAAGAATCAATGTTCTTTTGGGTTTGATCATGGTCGTTAGAATTAAATTTATACGCCGTATTTTATATCCTAAAATATAGAATGAGCAATTATCCTATCAGCGTGAGTTATAACAAGTGGTTAATGCAAATCTATATTTTGTTTTATTATTTTCCAAAAAGTGAATTAACAATCTCTTTATATTTTATAATATAAAACCATCGGACTAAGAATCATCAGTTATTCAGGAAAGACTCGTCCGGCAGGTCATAGTGGAAGATCCCGGCACGTTTGGGATCTGAATTCTTCATATCCCACCCGATCTGGCGAAGATGGGTCTTTACCTGATTGCGTTTGACAGGCGCACCTGCATTCCAGGCAGAATTGGCCAGATTCAGGTAAATATCGACAAGATCTCCTCCGAAGTCATGATGCCAGAGCGTGCCCAGGATGCCGTCCGCATTCCCGTTTCTGGCATTCAGGGCCAAAGCTTTCAGACCTCCTATATTTTTCCAGGGGCAGGCCAGGGTCTTGAACCCGAGTCCCTTGAAATAAGGAAGAGGCGGATACGCTTCTTGCGGATCACCATAGAACCAATAGCATAGAACGATGTCCCGGGGGAAACCCAGCAGGCCCTCAGCGGTCTCTGCCGTTCCGTTCGCCTTGAATCCCTTCCACCGGGGATCATTTTTCTGAAGAAGCATATCATGCCACATCATGGTTCTGGCTCCTTTCGCATTTACTGCCGCATTCATCGCTTTGATATGGTCAAGGAACAACTGGGAATAAGACTGGCTGATACAATCCGGACAGCTTGGGCCATGGGCCTCATCCCCTCCGATATGGAAGTACGGAGGATTGCCGAAAGCGTCCAGCAATTCCCCGATCAGGGATGAGAGCAGCTTCCGGGTTTCGGGATTGGAGAGGCACCAGTTCCACCCTCCGTCGGGTTCAAAGAGAGGTTGGTATTCCGGATTGAGGTCAAGGGACGCATGCTTCCCGGCCCCTCCCCTGCTCATGGTAGCGTGTCCGAACACATTGATCTGAGGGATAAGGGTAATGCCGAGATCGTCGGCAATCGATTTGATGCGGGAGATCTCCGCCTTCGTCATCGTTCCGTCAGGCCATCCGAACCAGGGCGCCACATCGCTCCGGAACGTCCCCCAGGATTCTATAACGGCATAATTCAGCTTATAATAAGCTGCAAGCCGGACCAGACGCTCAATCTCCCAAGGCTCCCTTTCATGGAACCAGCAGATATGGATTCCCCTGAAGGAAAGGGCGGGGCTGTCTTTAATGACGGCCTTGGGAACGATCCAACCCTCCACTTTCAGCGTTCCCCTTTTCGGGATGGCTATCTGACGGAGGGAATACAGAGCATACCGGACTCCTTGCAACGTTTCCGCCTTTATTTCGACCGCCTTCTTTCCGACGGTCAGTTCATAGTCCTCTGCGCCCAAACCTGTCTTCTTCGTCGATCCCGCCTTGACTTTCGGGGCCAGGGACCCGTACCATTCAGCCAGGTGCTTCACGGCCCAGTCATCCGCGGACTTGTCCGGACAGTTGATGCGAACCAGATCGAAGGAAAAATACTCCGTTGCAGAAATCTCACAGCTTGCAGGCGCCGGAGTGATGGATGGAGCAATGGGAGCCGCCTCACTCCGCAAGAAGAAGGACATACAAAGAATGGCAGTTGCCAAAAGAATAATTCGCCTCATAAGTATTTAAATAAGAATTAACAATCCACACGGTCTTTTTTGAAGGTAAACCGGCTTGCAACCATCAGGGGGACAGCCGATACGAGACATACCACACCCATCAGGACCATCCCTCCGGAAAGTCCGATAACCGGTTTTAGCACACCGAGCAACCAGGGTGAAAAGCAGGCCACTAGATAGGAGGACATCAACATGAAAGATGTGGCCATCGCACGATAACGGGGATCGATCACATCGTACACGGCGGCAAACAGGTTGGAATCGTACATCCCTTTGAACAACCCGTACCCGACCATTGCCGCACAGACGACCGGAAGCGTTTTCCCTGCTCCCACAAGCATCAGGAACGGTGCACCGAGAATGAGCCCTGCCGCCTGGACCCAGATACGCGACTTGGGCTGACGGCCGACATGGCGGTCAGCCATCCTGGCTCCGAAGAGAACGCCAAGAATCGATGCCGCCTGCGGAAAGAAGGAGGAATCAAAAGCGGCAGCCGTGGAATCCAGTCCGAATGTATCCTGCAGGCAAGTCGGCATCCACATCAAAAAAGCTTGCCCGGAGAACTGGAATCCCGCACAGGCCAAAGCCAGCATCCATGCCGTAGGAGATGTGAAAAAGGCTTTCAATC
>CAMOVS010000350.1 GCA_946627575.1 uncultured Lachnospiraceae bacterium | reverse complement strand
ACACCGCTCATCTGCAAAATCTCATCAAACAGCATTTTGGCGAATCCGCCCTAGCCTACCCCGTGTTCAATGGCACAGGCGCAAATGTGTTGGCATTGCAAGCCTGCCTGCCATCCTCATCACAGCCATTTCCTCATCTGTCATTTCACATCCGTACATCATCCGATAAAAATCCCCGATCAGATCTGTAAAAGACTTTCGGTCAGCGATCCGGCTGATGTCTACCATCTCCACTTCTCTGGTATGGGAATTATCGTAATCAATCCTAACTGTATTAGGATAGATCTGCTGAAACCTCCCCATGGCATCATCGATCAGGTCTTCATCCGTCAGCGTCACGTAAATGAAATCCTCCGAAGCATTCAAAGGTTTTTGATCCAGGAGGTCTACCATCTTTCCCCTGATATGTCTCAGATCTCTCAAAGGCTTAAGAGGAAGCAGGTCGATTTTTATCATATCCGAACCGGAGATACTGATGATAGGAACCGATTTTTCATTGCTGGCTTCATTCAGGGAATATTTTAGCGGAGATCCGGCATAGCGGATTCCGTCCCGGCCGACTCTCTGGGGAGAATGGATGTGGCCCAGGGCTACATATTCAAAGTCATCGAAACAATCATATCCGATCTTTTCCACGGTTCCTACGCTCTGAGTTCCCAGATTCTCCGACCCGGCCATAGCGGGGTCCTCTCCTTTCCCAGCTACAAACTGATGGGCGATCAGAATGTTTCTGTGATTCATGTTCATGGATGTGTTTTTAATAATTGTCCGAACGGCATCATCATAGGATTCTATTTCCTCATCGGGAAAAAAGTGCCTGACCTGGGATGCTTTCACAAAAGGAAGCATGTAAATATCCGTCACAGTATCACCGTCTATCATGGTCTCCTTGTGCAAGGTCCCATCAAAAACCGCAGATATGAAGATTTGATTCGATGCAAAAAGAGCGCTTCCATAATTCAGACGATCATCCGAATCATGGTTGCCGCTGATCATGAAGACTTTCCTCTTCTTTTTTGCCAGCTCAATCAGAAAATAATCCAGCAGCCTGGTTGCTGCCTCGCTGGGAATCGATTTATCGTATACGTCACCGGCAATCAGGACGCCATCCACCGATTCCCGGTCTGCGATAGAAAGAATCTGATCAATCATGTATTGCTGGTCTCTGATCAGATCAAAATCACTCAGGCTTTTCCCGAGATGGAGATCGCCCAGATGCATAAGCTTAATCATAAAGTCCTCCTGCTTCACCTATGCTCCACATCAATGATGCAGAATTCCGATTGGGTCCCGGTCTTAAACTTTATTTCCCAGTCCGAGATTCCCGAGCTTACGATGAAAGTGCTGCCATTTCGCCTTTCCATTCCATAGGTCCGGTCATTAGCCCGCATCAGTTCCGCGGCCAGCTTCATGATAATCATCTGCCCGCCATGGGTATGGCCGGACAGGACCAGGTCTGCTGCCGTAGCAGCTTCAGCAGTAAAGTCATTAGGCTGATGGTCCAAAACAATAATATATTTGGAGGGATCGAGGGGCGATACCAGCTTATCGATTTCCTCCCTATCCGGATCCGACCGGTCTTTTCTTCCCACGATATAGAAGTTATCATCGACCAGGGCCGTTTCGTCTTTCAGAACCTCAACGCCGGCATCCGCCAATACCTCCTCCAGCTCCTGCCAGGTAAAATTCCGGTAGGTAAAATATCCCTTGTCGTGATTCCCGTAGATAAAATACTTGCCCAAAGGTGCTTCAAATTCCTTCAAAGCCTGACAGCAGCGCACCATATCATCCTTGCTGGTTCCGTCATCGACATAGTCTCCGGTAATGACCAGAATGTCAGGATGGGACTTCTGGATCCGCTTCATATGCCTGGCAAAACCTTCTCCATCGAAGGTTGCTCCTACATGAGAGTCGGTAACCTGAGCGATTCTGAGCCGGTCCATCCCCAGATCCTTATCGGTCGTCAGCTGATAGTCCTTCTCCCAGACATGATAATCCTGATAGGCAGCGATGGAAAAATAGCAAACCGTGAACAAAAGGACCATCACTCCCAGCCAGTAAGGACGGTATCCTTCAGCCGATCCATCCTCCACCTCGGCCGCCGCCCGCTTTTTCCCTGTATTCTTTTTGCCCATAATCCTTCTGACCAGACCGGCAATTATCTCCCCAAGGACCCAGAAAAGTGCCAGGTATAGAAGAACAATCCCGGTATTGATGGTATCATAAGGCAAAAAGATTCCGAACACAGCAAGAGGAATCAGGCCAAGCATCCTCCGAAGCCATTTCCTGCCAGCTGCCAGCTTCCGAACAATCGCAAAACGCTGGAACCTGGTCCACAAAAAAAATACCGCAACAAGAGCGAAGATAGCCGCACTACCAAATAACACTCCCCACATAAGCACATTCCTCTGCAAGTCCTGGCACCTACCTTCAAGATGACACGATCAATCCACCTTATCAATAGATTGACTAATTGGCAATTAATACCATGCTGTCAAAAGACATCAGTCCTTCTTTAACTCCAGACAG
>CAMOVS010000349.1 GCA_946627575.1 uncultured Lachnospiraceae bacterium | reverse complement strand
TAATAGTATGAAAAGGAGAAAAAGCAGAATGAATAAAGAAATGCTGCAGAAGACACCTTAACTTCCTATGATTTTTAACCCTCTTATAATTTCGC
This sequence comes from uncultured Lachnospiraceae bacterium, assembly GCA_946627575.1. Classification (GTDB taxonomy): domain Bacteria; phylum Bacillota; class Clostridia; order Lachnospirales; family Lachnospiraceae; genus Anaerobutyricum. The sequence continues at coordinate 2,437 of CAMOVS010000349.1, read as the reverse complement.
CGTCAATCAAGATCATCATCACCGATATCTTCGGGAGATGTAGTTATCTCAAATAGTGCATCTGACAGATCAGACAGGGCATGCCTGATTTCCAGAGCTGCCTCTCGAAGATATCGGTTCGCTTTTTCATTACTTCCGTTTAGTACCATTGTTTCAAGCAGGGTCTCTCCGAATTCCAGATCCCCCATCAACTCTCCAAGGTCTTCATAAATGTATGACATGGTTTTGCTCCTCCTGTTTATGAGTAGACTGGATAAATGCGACGATCTCATCCGCAGTCTTGTCGCCGGCATGATAGGCTTCCAAAACCTTTTTATCATCCAATTGTTTCCTCTTCGTCACAAGCTTTTCCAGTTGATCAAGAGCGGCATCGTACTTTGCTTTCGTTGATGCCACAACTGCTTCTGCCTTCTTTATCTTTTCATCTAACGTGATCGTTCTTCTCGCCATTTCTCTTATTCACTCCCTTTCGCCTGGGTTGCGGCCTGTTTTTCCAATGCCTCAACTTCAATTCTTGCAAGATCCGTGCTGAGACCCCTGGCCTGCCTGTGTATGTTGTCTGCGGTCATGTCAAATGCCTTTAGGATCGTCTTCTGTGTAGCTGTCACTGCATAATCCAGATTGTATTCATTATCCGCACCCTTCAGCATCTCTATCTTTTCCAATTCCCTGATTGCTGCAGGCACTGTCATGTAATTCGGTTTTTTATCCAGCCTTGCCAGTTCTTCTTTCAGAAGACTGTAGATCCTGCTCCGGATGATGGTCGCCACGAATCCAATAAAGATCTTTGTATCAACCGATTCATTCGAATATACTCGTTCGCAATGGGCTCCGAGGTAAGACTTGTCCGCACGGAACGTCTTTTCGGAAGCATCCCGACTCTTGTACAATACAAGGGCCTCCTCTGCTGTCATCTTTGCTGAGGTGACGATTACGAAATAACCACACAGCCGGATCTCCCTGTTGATCACTTCTGTCCGTTCAATCCCTGACATAAACTTTTCATCCTCAAGTCCTTCGTGCCAGAACACCAGATCAAAGTACTTTTTATAATCCCCTCCCGGATGGACAGGCTCTCCCATCAGTTCCCGGAGCTTTTTCCCCATCCGGTCTATTTTTTCTTCAAATTTTTCCCGGTCGGAAGCTTTCTTTCCGTCGTCATAGTAGATGTGGAAATATCGCTCCTTCTTGTCTGTTGCATACAGCCTTCCCTTTATGGTAGTACCGCTGACTTTAAAGGCACGGATACTGTTGCGCCGGTCGTTTTCGAATGTCCCTCTGGCCTCCAGGACCAGCTCACTGACCAGGCTCTTCATTCCTTTCACCATGATCACAAAGTCATACCCGTTGTCATCCATGAAACGGATGTTTTCCTTACAGAAATATCCCCGGTCAAGGATAAATCCACTGTGTTCATAGCCGTAGCTTTTCGCTTTTTTCAGGGTGTGCTGAAGCTGCGATACATCCACAATACTGCCGGGATAGGATTCATAGAAGAGCGGTTCCCGGTTATTCCGGTCATAGGCGATCGCATAATTGAAGATATCTTCTTCCATGCCTTCTTTTGCATGGCCGAGTTCGACCATATCAATCTCCCCAGCCTGGCTCTTTTTGTTTGTGGAATCATAGGATATATAGATCTTTTCCCGGTGATCTCTCTTAGCATTCCATTCATTTAAGAAGCGGATCCGCTGGTCGATCGTGACGTCCCGCAGAAAATCCGAAACCTTCGAATCACTGTAGACCTTCATGTCATCAGTAAAGAGGGCATGATTATAAGCATAATCAGGATAATACTGCCCGGCATTATCCTCTGTAATAATAGAGTATGCTGCCAGATCCAAAAACAAACCTGCATCCTGCCCGATGATCCTTGCGATCATTTCATCCAGCTTATATTCGGATATGATCTTTCGGATGACAAAGAAAGCCCCGACATGAAGACATCCGCTGCGGAACCGTCCCTCTTTTTCAGACGGGAGCAGTTCCCTTGGAAAGAACTTGAGGAATTTCTCATTTGGGAACATAAAGTCCGGCTGTTCCGAATCCCGTTTCCCTATACAAGTCCGTTTTGGAATACTGTATTTCTTTTCTTTGGAATAGGTGCGTCCCCGCTCGATATAAACATACGGTGTCCCGTTGATTGTTTTGATCGTAATATTTCCACCGTTTCTTGGTATTTTAACCCTGCATCCCAGATACATTTCATTCCTCCTTTAGAGGGTTATATAACCCTCTATTATTATATCACAGGGCCCTAAGAAATGCAATAAAAAACAGCTGAAAAATCCAGTATTTATGCTGGATTTCAGCTGTTTTTATAATCCAATATTTGAGGCCTATAGGCCTGAGGGTTAAAAATTTAGGAAGTTAAGGCATACCCTCCTGAGTTTTGAAGTTTGAATAACGATCAATCATCCGCAAACCCTTGTGGTAT
>CAMOVS010000348.1 GCA_946627575.1 uncultured Lachnospiraceae bacterium | reverse complement strand
CCTTTTTTTCCCCTTCTTGTAAAAGAACAATCCCTTCTATCTTTCCTTCACGGATGATCAGGTCTTCCATCCTGGTTCGAAAGTATACCGAACCGCCATGGTCAAGAATATCCTGGCGAATGGATGTCGTAACCTTAGAAAGGATATCTGTCCCGATATGAGGTTTGGCCTCGTAAAGGATCTCTTCCGGAGCACCATGTCCAACCAGCTCCTCCAGAACATAACGGTTGCGCCCCGTCCGGTCCTTGACCATAGTATTTAATTTTCCATCGGAAAATGTGCCGGCGCCGCCCTCTCCGAACTGGACATTGGATTCCGGGTCCAGGTCTCCTCCATCAAGGAAAAGGTCTACCGCCTTCATTCTTTCCTCTACGGGATCCCCTCTCTCAATAAGGATGGGGTTCAGACCGGCCCTGGCCAGGGCAAGCCCTGCAAAAAGTCCCGCCGGACCGGTTCCTATAATGACAGGACGGTCCATCCCCCTCTTATCGGAGGCGGAGTCCGAAGATAAATTCCAGGAGGATGTCCCCGAAGGGAAACGATATTTTACCTTGTTTTCTTTCTTGAAGTATTTTTTTCTCTTGGAAAGAATCTCTTTTTCCTTCTCAAAAGCTGCATCCACGCTATAGCTGAAATAGATGTCCGGTTTCTTTCTGGCATCCACAGACCGGCGGATGATCCTGACCTCGATCGGCCGGACGCCACCTGCCCGCCTTTTCACCTCCTCCAGGAGATCCTCCTGGAGGTGATTGACCGGTAATTTAATCTGATTTGTTCTTAGCATATTATCCTATTCCTGTATCCTGCTTTCATTTTCCCGCCTTGACTCCTGCCGGACTTTTCATACAAGCTTCCGCTGCCGCTCTTCCCGCAGCAGCTCCGCTGGACCAGGCCCACTGAAGATTATAACCGCCGCAGATCCCGTCCACGTCGATCACCTCCCCTGCAAAATAAATGCCGGTCCTTCGAAGGGATTGAAGTCCCGAATCCAGCTCGGCAAGGGGAACCCCTCCCTGGGTTACCTGAGCCTTGTCATAACCCTTATATCCCGAGATCCTGAGGGGGAACCTCCTGATCGCATCAAGAAGCTTTGTCCATTTCTTATCCGTTAATGAATCGGCCTTTTCCTCATCCCCATCGATTCCGGCCTCCCGCAATATAACAGGAATCAGCTTGCTGTGAAAAAGGCTTTCCATCGCTTTGGTAAGAGGCCTGCCGCAGGAAGCAAGTGCCTGGCCATCACTCAGGCTTCGGATCAGTTCTTTTAGGTCTTTATCCTCATATCCCGGCATGAAATCAATGGTCAGAAGGACCCTTTTCTTTTCTTTCCCGGAAGCTGACAGGGCTTTTACGGCGTAGCGGCTGATCTGGAAAACCACCACCCCCGACACCCCGTAATCGGTCCACTGGATCTGCCCTTGATCTGAGGCTGTTTTCATCCCTTCGATATAAAGAGTAATGCCGGCCCTGCAGCGGACTCCGTTCAGTTTTTTCAAAAAAGGAGCTTTGGAAACCAGGGCTGTCAATGCCGGCAACGGGGGCACCAGCTTATGTCCCATGTCCTCCGCTATTCGGAAGCCGTCTCCCGAACAGCCGAACGAAGGACCCGCATATCCGCCGGTTGTGATGATAATCTTTTCCCCATAAAAGACTCCCTGGGAAGTCACAATTCTGTAATAAGGATTCGGCTTATCCTCTGCCGGTTCCCGTATGAATTGAACTTCCGTCTCCGTCAGCATCCGGATCCGAGGCTTTTCATTGATGGAAGTCTCCAGGAGATTTCTAACTGATGAGGCCTGCTCATTGTAGGGATATATATATCCTTCCATGCTTTTTGTATACAGGCCAATACTCTCAAAGAATCGCCGGGTCCACTCCCCGTCATAAAACTTCAGGATATCCCGAACCCTGTCCGGGTCTTGGGAACGGTAGCAGGAAAGGTTCAAATTCTCGTTGGAAAGATTGCATCTTCCATTGCCGGTAGCAAGGATCTTAGACCCTGGCCTGTCCTTCTTCTCGAGAATCAGGATCTCCGCCTGGCAGGAGTTCTGAGCAGGGTCGGATCCCGCATCAGATTCTCCTCCGGCCGGTCCGCTTCTGCCCTTGATCCGGTCCAGGCATGCACATGAAGATAAGGCGGCTGCCAGCCCGGAGGCTCCGCCGCCAATAATGATTATCTTATAGTAACGATCTTTCATAGTTTATTTTACCCGGACTTGTCTTATTCTGAGTCTCTCGTATAACCCAGGATGTTAAGGATCTCCTCCTGTTTATGCTCCATCAGCAGGCGGTCCTCCTCCGTCATATGGTCGTAACCCATAAGGTGGAGCATACTGTGACCAACCAGAAAGGCCAGCTCCCTTTTGCGGGAATGGCCATATTCCTCCGCCTGCAGCTTCACCCGGTCCAGAGACAGGACGATATCACCCAGGATGAGTTCCCCGGTCTCCGGATGAAAAGCCATAGGATCTCTTTCTTCGATATCGGAAAAATCTCCGGGAACCGGATAATCAGCTGCCGGAAAAGACAGTACATCTGTCTCCTTGTCTATGT
>CAMOVS010000347.1 GCA_946627575.1 uncultured Lachnospiraceae bacterium | reverse complement strand
ATCATGGCCGCCATCCCGACGGCTATCAATTTTCCGCTCATATTCCTGGCCCAGAAAGCAATTCTCAAGCATTCGATTACGATCACAAGGAAAAGCCCGATGATAATCATGCTTCCCACAAAGCCCATCTCTTCTCCTACAACCGAGAAGATGAAGTCGGTCTGCTGTTCCGATACCAGGCCGGATTCAGTTACCGTCACGGAAACATCCGAGATGGTATTATTGGACAATCCCTTCCCGTATAACTGACCGGACCCAATGGCCATCACAGAATTATCCTGCTGATAGGCAGAGGAGCTGGAGTATTTGGACGGGTTGATAAAAGTCATAATTCTGGTTACCTGATAATCCTTGAGCAGGATCTGGTTGGGGGTCTGTATATACCAGATAAAGAGTACCAGAAGGGGAACTGCAATCAGAATACTGTTCCTGATCAGCTTCCCTCTGATCTTTCCCACAAACACAATCGCCAGAAGGATCATAATGATATCAAGGGTTGTGGATAGATCCGGCTCTGTCAAAACCAGAAGGAGGGGCACCGCAATCAGCCCGGCCAGCTTAGCCAGAACCATGGGATCGTTAAAGTCCTCCTCATGATCCTGAATATAAACTGCCACAAAGATAATCATGATAACCTTGGTGAATTCCGAAGGCTGCATCCGGGTAAAGCCCAGATTGATCCATCTCTTTGCTCCTCCCACACGAACGCCGAAAAGTCGTACGAAAACCAGAAGGACAATGTTAATGGCATACAGGATCCGGTTAAACCCGCATATATAATTGTAATTAATCAGGGACAGGGCCAGCATAACCAGACCGCAGGCAATCAGACCGCCAAGCTGTTTGGCCGTATAGCTGCTGTCCGCGCTGTTGATGAAGACCACGCCCATGATACTGATGGTGATGACCGCAATCAGGAGTCCCCATCTGTAATTAATTAACTGATATTTTTGCCGGAACATAAAAGTTCAATCCTCCCTGCCGCTCCACGGTACCATCAACGCCTGGGCTTCATCTCCTTGATGGGGATGTTGGCGTAGATTGCGGGAACGTTGCCATTGTCTCCGGTAGACTCAGTCTGGGTAATCTGAATATCCAGACCATTGGTGTCAATCTCAACATACTTTGATATAACCTGGATGATGTCATTCTTAATCATCTCCATGGTCTCGGGAGAGCAATTCGCCCGGTCTGATACCAGAACCAGCTTAAGACGGTCTTTTGCCGTATTACCGGAAGGCTTTCTTCTGAAAAAGGAATCAAAAAAACCCATAGCGACCTCCTTTTAGTATCCACGCCTGAACAGCTTGGCCAGACGTTTGAAAAAGCCATCAGACTGAAACTCCAGGAAGGGAACTTCCTCTCCGGTTACCCTGCGGCAGATATTCTCATAGGCCTTTCCCGCCTGAGAATCGCTTCCTACAACCGGAACGCCGATGTTGGTTGCCACGATGATCTCTTCATCATCCGGCACGATACCTATAAGATCAATGGCCAGAACATCCATGACATCGTCCACCGAAAGCATATCCCCGGCCTTGACCATGTCCATGCGAATCCGGTTGACAATCAGGTGGATCTGTTTGAAATCATTGGCTCCCAGCAGCCCGATGATACGGTCAGCGTCACGGACGGCGGACATCTCCGGTGTCGTAACCACCAGGGCCCGGTCGGCTCCGGCTATGGCATTCTGGAACCCCTGCTCGATACCTGCAGGACAATCCAGGATAATATAGTCGAAATCATCCCGGAGTTCATCGATCAGTTTCTTCATCTGATCCGGCGATACCGAGGTCTTATCCCTGGTCTGGGCCGAAGGCAGAAGGTAGAGTTCGGGATACTTCTTATCCTTGATCATGGCCTGCCTGGGACGGCAGCTGCCTTCCACCACATCCACCAGATTATATACTATCCTGTTCTCCAGGCCCATAACCACATCAAGATTACGCAGTCCGATATCGGTATCAATCAGCACAACCTTCTTCCCCAGCTGTGCCAGGCCTGATCCGATATTGGCTGTGGTGGTGGTCTTTCCTACTCCTCCCTTACCTGATGTGATAACAATTACTTCTCCCATTTGTCATAACTCCTTTATCATTACTGTGACCTGCTGCTGATCTCACTGATCAGCCTGCGGTCAATCTTTTCGATACATATGTTTCCATCATCCACATAAGCCATCCTGGCTTCAAGGTCAGGCTGCTTCTTCCTGCGTCCCGGTTTTCTGCCCCGCCTCGGATCCGCATCGGCAGACCGGGCAATGTATTCCCCGATCTGGATCTGCATGGGCTCCATATTGAGGGCGGCAACGATAGCATTGCTATCATCCGGATAGCCGGCGTAGACCGTTCCTTTGAGGCTGCCAAGCACTACCACGTTTCCTCCGGCAATGATCTGGGCGCCGGGATTGACATCCCCCAGGATGACAAAGCTGCCATCCACCTCTATCTTTTGGCCGGACCGGAGGATCCCCCGATAAAACTGACCATGCTTACCCACCTCATCTTCAGGAAAGACCGGTCCGCTTCCCTCAGATCCGGAAGTCTTCGTCACATCTT
>CAMOVS010000346.1 GCA_946627575.1 uncultured Lachnospiraceae bacterium | reverse complement strand
GGATCCAGCCGATTGCTGTAGCAAGGCTGAGAAGGCCTATGCTGACGGCCCCGATGGGAAGGCGCCGGAAGAGTTTCGTCAGGCCGACCAGGAGGGTATCCCTGGGACCGCACCCCAGGGAAGCTGCCATGTAAGTGAACTGCGTATAAGCCAGGATAAAGAGACCGGCAATCATCACGGGAATGCCTGTCAGGAGAGACTGACAGGGAGCTACAGGGTGGAGCCAGTTGAAGAAGTCTACCGCCTTCCCCACGACGATCGCATCGATAAACATGGCGATCCCCACAGGCTCCTTCAGGAGGATATCGATGATCAGGATGGTGATCGATATGGTGATGGAAGCGGTTCCGTACAGGATGCCCAGACTTTTGGACAGACCCAGGTTCAGCACATCCCAGGGGGCAGCCCCGAGATTGGCCTGGATGGTCAGATAGATGCCGAATCCATTTACAAAGAGACTGACCGCAGCCAGAAGCATATTTCGGATGATTGCTCTCCTGCTGCGGTTTTCCACGTCTATAATCACCATTTTTCTTATCCTCTTAATATGATGCAAAGGTCAAGAGATATCACGGATCGTCCCACTGCAAGACAGTTTTCCGGATCGTCCCGCTGCAAGACAGTTCCCTCGATCCCGATATGTTATCAGTTCCCAAAATCAAAGACATTAAGCCCGATCTGCTCGTTGAAGTACCTGTCCACATGGCCGGGCAGGGCCGTGATAAAGATCTCGGCCGTGGCGGAGATCCTGCATTCTACCAGATGGCCTCCATATGAATTCAGATCAGCATCGCAGACATTGACGTGGACATGGAGATAGACCTCTCCATCCTGGCGGGTCACATTCCCGATGATGGATGAGATCTCCAGAGGCATGTCGAAACTCTTCTTGTGAAATTCCTTTGTATTCACATCAAAAAGGCCGATGACAGCATGGTCTGCTGCGCCCAGTCCTTCAATTTTGGCCAGGTCGATATTCTCCTTCTCACATAAAGACCGAAGAGAGGCCATAATCTCCTCTCCCGGATCCAATCTTAAGATATAGGCAGACTCGGTTTTGATATATTCCATACGATAACCCCCATCATACTTGGCTGTTCATTAAGAACTGTCCTGTTCTGCCGCAATCCTGCATCCTAGGATTGTTTTTTCTCTTTCAGCAGTGCCATAACTTCTTCATAAGACAGGTCACTCTGGTCGATGGCTTTCAGGAGATCTTCTTTGTCCGGAGCCTTCTCTTTACCCATAGCTGCCTTATTATCCATCACAAGCTCTTTCCCCGGAGTTTGATTGGCATCCTCGCCCGATGCCCCTTCACGGATGTCAGTAATAGACTGGTCGGCAGATCCAGCCTCTTCTGTTCCCTGAATCCGGGCGATACCCCTTTCCAGAATCGGCTTTAAAGACGGTTCCATGACCATGATGGTCTCGGCCGTACTGACAAAAGCTCCCATCTTATCGGGAGAATAGGCCTTGTTAGGATTGCTCATGTAACCGATCATGGTCTTGGCCGCCGTCTGATGATGAACGGTTCTGTAATGGGCGCCCATCCTGTTATGGCTGATCAGATCTTTGACTTCCTTCATATCTTCTGCAGAGAAAAAGTCAGTTAGTTTTACCATATTCCCATCCGGTGAACTCTTCTTTAAGAAATCAAATAATCCCATAGGGGACCCTCCTTTATCTATGATCCGGTATGGATGCCATCTATTCCTTTACAGAGAAAGCATAAACCGTCGTGGATGCAAATTCCTCTCCGGCTTTGAGCAGGCCTCCGGGGAAGCTTTCTTTATTGATGGCATCCGGATAATACTGTGTCTCAAAACAGACGGCATGGCGGGGTTTGTAGATAACGCCGCCCTTTCCTTCCACCGGACCCAGATGGTTGGCGGAGTAAAGCTGCAGTCCCGGGAGGTCGGTCTTCACGGTCATGAGGATGCCGCTATCGGGACAGTAGAGCTCCGCTGCCTTGCGGAAGCCCTGACCCCGGATGACATAGTTATGGTCATAGCCGCTGCCATAGGCCAGGGCGTCATAGTCTTCTTCGATGTCCCGGCCTAATTCCTTAGGAGAACGGAAGTCCATGGGGGTTCCGTCCACCTGGATCAGACGACCTGTGGGCAAGGAAAGCTCATCGGTCTCTGTATATTCATCCGCTTCGACAAGGACCAGCTGGTTAAGGACGGACCCGCCGTCATGGCCAGCGGCATTGAAATAACTGTGGTTGGTCAGATTAAGGGGAGTGTCGGCATCGGATATGGCCTTATAATCAATCCTAAGTTCCTGGTCTTCCGTCACGGTATAGGTTACTCTGATATCCGCATTTCCGGGGAAGCCCTGGTCCCCATCCGGGCTATGAAGGCAGAAGGTCACTGAATGGTCTTCTTCTTTCTCCAGATCCCAGTGACGTCTGATGTAGAAGTCTCTCCCGCCGTGAAGGGTGTTGGGGCCGTTGTTGGTGGTAAGCTGGTATTCTATGCCGTCGATGGTAAAGTGACCCTTTCCAATCCGGTTGGCAAAACGGCCTACCGTACCGCCCACGGCTCCGCCGTTCTTCTC
>CAMOVS010000345.1 GCA_946627575.1 uncultured Lachnospiraceae bacterium | reverse complement strand
ACTGTTTGCCAATTCGTGGCTTCCGGACACGCCGGACCTTCTTTGCAGCAGAAACATGCTTTGGGAGAAAGGAATGCAGGGATACAATCCCCACAATATTGGCATGTTTGAATGTGAGTTTGACTTCGGTGAAAGGAGCGCTGGATGAGCTGGGCCGGCTTTCCGCCAAGGCGGAGAAACAGCTTTCTCTTATGGGAGAGTACCTGTGGATGTACAGCAACCCTCCCGCCATTTCTTCGGAAGAGGAAGTGCCTATTGCCAGCTTTTTTGGGGATAAGGCACATAAAACGATCTATCGCCAGCATCTGGCTGACCGATACGGAAAAAGGATGCAGCTCTATTCGGGCATACATTTTAACTATTCTTTTTCAGAGAGGTGTATGCACCGGTTAGCCCGGCTTGCCTCTGATAAAGGGTCAGGGATGCCTCGCCATCTTCGGACAGCCTGGGAAAGGACTCTGGAGGAAGGATCAGGGGCGGGAGCAGGGAAACCGGGTGGCAGGGACCTGTCCCGGGACAGGCTCAGGGCCTTTTCCGACAGAGTTTATTTCCACCTGCTCAGGATGGTCAGCAGCTATAGCTGGCTTCCGGTCCTGCTAACGGCGGCCAGTCCGGTATACGACCGGTCTCTGGAGGAGGATGGTCTGTCCGGCCCGGCCTTTGACGGCTTTTCCTCCCGAAGGAGCGGGGCCAAAGGTTATTGGAATACATTTGTTCCGGTGCTGGATTACAGCAGTATGGATTCTTTTATTGAAAGTGCGCTGGGATATATAGGGAGCGGAGCCATCGCAGCAGAAAGTGAACTATATCTGCCCGTCCGGCTCAAGTCCAATGGAGTCAACAGCCTCCGGGCTTTGCGGAACCATGGCGTCAATCATATCGAACTTAGGATGTTCGACCTGAATCCTCTGGCCTGCCATGGTATCTTTGCCGCGGATCTGGAATTCGCCCATGCTCTCATGGTCTATCTGCTTTTCCGGGACGGAGGTCCTTTTACGGCTGACCTGCAAAAACAGGTCATCTTGGACCACCAGGCAGCAGCCTTGTATGATTTGAAAGGAATCAGGGTGTCAGGTGAGGACATCACTCTAAAAGCGGAGAAAGTCCTGAGCCGTATGGAAGCTTTTTATGGAGAAGGAAGATACGCCGGTCAAAGAAGAATTCTGGAAAATATCAGGAGTCAGAGAGCAAAAATAACAGAGAACAGGCGCTATTGCATCCACATCAGGGAAGGTCTGGAACAGGAATACCAGGAAAGAATGACAGCATTTGCCAGGATACGAGGAAAGATATGTGCGAACTCTTTGGATTATGTGTTAAGCGAAAAAGACAGGTGCAGGACGAACTCTACCGGTTTATCCAGCACAGTGACAGAAACCCTCATGGCTGGGGCATCATGAGGGAAAGGGAGGGGCGGTATGAGATTATTAAAGAATCGGCCAAGGCTCTTGACAGTAAGCTGATTGGATCGGTGGTAGAGTCCACCGGTCCCCAGAAGCTGTTGATGGCCCATATCCGCCTTGCAACTATAGGAGTAACCCGGATTGAGAACTGCCATCCTTATACCGGTATAGATCTGGAAGGCAGAACCTGGACCCTGATTCACAATGGCACGATCTATTCCGGGAGCCTGCTGACCCCTTATATCACTTTGCAAAAAGGAGAAACGGATTCGGAAAGAGTATTTCTCTACCTGATGGACAGGATCAATAACGCCATACTGGATAGAAGAGAATGGAATTCCCATCATCATATAGTCCCTGAGACCAGGCCTGAACTATCGGACAAAGAACGCTTCGACATTGTCGACCAGGTAACCAGGGACCTGTCTCCCAGAAACAAGCTGAACCTGATGATTTATGACGAAGAACTGCTGTACGTGCATAACAATATGGAAGATACTCTATATTATCGCAGACTGGAAGATGGCGTTTTGATCGTTACGTCTCCCCTGACAAAAAAGGGATGGAGACCGTTCCCCCTCACCAGACTCCATGCCTTCCGGGATGGGGAAGTGACATTCAGAGGGAGAGACCACGGAGCGGTGTTTGTTCCCAACCTGGAGTATATAACCGCCATGGCAGCTATGGGAATCTGAATATAAAATGCAAAAAGAGAGCTGGTGGAAGCCGGAGTGACGTTAAACTTCCGGTACCACCAGCTGTTTTTGCTTCTCTATCAAACGATTCCAAATTACCCCTAATATGCTTCAGACCGGAGTATCCTCCCTGGCGAACTGCCGGATACGGCGGTAGGCTATGATGTCAAGCAGGATGATAAATATAAAGAAAACGACTATAAAAAGGTCTTCTCCTGTGAAAAGACAGAAATCATAGAAACCATGGAGCAGAACCGGAATCAGCATACTTCTCTTCAGCCGCTTTCGGGTTTGTCCCGGATTCTGCATGCGCTCAGCATGTTTAGCCCGACTGTAAGAGATTCCCATGAAGATGCCGAAGATGCAATGACCGGGTATGGACATAAGGCCCCTTGAGACTGCCAAAGACAGACCGGCCGACAGGCTCGCGCCTTCCAGGCATATATACATGATGTTTTCCAAGGCTGC
>CAMOVS010000344.1 GCA_946627575.1 uncultured Lachnospiraceae bacterium | reverse complement strand
AAATTTTTAAAAGTATTAATTTTATTAATGTTATTAATATTAATATTAATATTATTAATATGTTTATTATTATTTGTTAAAATTGAATTAATTAATTTAAAAAAGTTATTAATCTTATCAAAGTCTTCTTCCTGTTTGAGTCTTTTTGTAACATAGGATACCAGCTCCTCGTAGATCTTATCGGCATCATAATAATCCGACTCAATATCAAAGCTGTTGATATCGATCCACTCATTGCTGACAGCATGACGGAGGAACTTGCGGATGCTGATGGTCCCGTTCTTCCACTTCTGAAATACGGCATCATCTTCACTGATCATGGAGGTGTTCAGGACCTCATCATCTACCAGAAGGCTATAAACATACTTGAGGTATTCCTGCCGTTCCTTGGGCAGGTCATTCTGCTCCACCTCCCCCTCCCGGAGACTCTTTTTGACATTGGAAAGAACCGTCTTCCTTCTTTTTTTATAAAGAGAATAGACACTCTTCTCGGTGGTGGAAGCATCCTTTTCCGAGAAGTGGGTCATGTCGATCACATTGTTGTCGATCAAGGCAAAATAAACATCCTTGATGGGAATCATATTGTCTTTGCCCTTGTCATCGGAAGTGGTCAGATGGGCCAGGATAATGCCGGCCAGACGCCTTTCCAGGATCTTATAAGCATATTTCTGAAGATCAGAATCGATCGTAAGGTAAATGTCATTGCCCGCCGATGCTTTGGTGGTCTTGACCACCCGGATGATCTTACCCAGATTGTCCACCAGGACATCCTGCTCTCCCTTCTGTCCCCGCAGCTCGCTCTCCATGGACTTCTCGATCCCGGTCTTGCCCACAACGTCGCTGGCTTCATAGAGATCTTCTTTTTTATTTAATTCAGCCAGCTCGCTTTCAGAAGCCGCACCGGTATAACCAATGATGCCGGCAAAATACTTGGCATCATTGTACTTTCGCAATGAATCCGCTTCGATGGCAACTCCCGGAAACTGGTCGATGGATTCAGACAGAGCGGCGATGCTCTCCTCGGATATATTCGTAGCCACCGTAATGGGGGTGGTCTGTGAATAACGGTTCATGTAAAGGTCATAGCGGATGGACATAATTCTCAAAGTGTCTTTCAGAGAATAGTCATCCGAGATGCCGAACATGGTTCCGCTTCCCGCCGGGCCGTCCTTCCCGGTCCGCATATATTCATAGACAGCCTCCGGAGAAGAATTGAGCCATGCCTCGGCCTGCTTGCGGTCATCCCCGGTCAGATTATCGATGTTAGTAATAGCATAAACATCCTTTTTAAAGCGGGTCAGTGAAGATCCCGACAGGGAGAACTTTAGCTTTCCCTTCTTATCCGCCGTCAGAGGAAGATCAAAAGGAACCTCGTCTCCATGTTCTTCCAAAAGCCGGATCAGATTCAGAATGTTGCGGTTGAGAACATCATTGGCCGTTACCGTCTTGCCGCTTGCCTCAGACTCTTCTGTGGCTATCTCCCGGTTCCTCTCGGATGAAGACATGGTCACTGTGTAAGCCAGCTGATTATAAGCCAGAAGCTTGCCGGTGCAGTCATAGATATTGCCCCGGGTTCCATTCAGTTTGATGGTCTTCTCCACCTTATAATTAAAATTGGACAGATGTTCCTCTCCCTCCACGATCTGAAGGACAAAAAGCCGGTAAAGAAGCATAGAGAACATGATCACCAGGATGGTTCCCAGGATGACAATCCGATTGGTCACAATATCATGAATCGTATTGCGGACATTCTTATATGAAGTTGTGGGTCTTTTTTTCTTAAACAATGTCGGCATTGCGGTCTTCCCTTCTGTCCATCCATACATGAACCTTCAGGATAATCCGGTAAAGCAGGATGCCTACGGCGACTGTGTATACAATCTCCGGCAGTATAATGGTCCTGAAGAAAAAGAAAAACTGTCTGTGATTATGAAGCAGGCCCTGCTTAATATACATGAGCAGACCGAAAGCCAGGTCATTGACTCCGATCAGAATCAGGGGAAGAACCAGGTCTTCCTCATAATAAATCCGGTTAAAAAAGCCGCAGCAGAATCCCGAAAACATATAGATAAAGGCAAAGATCCCATAGTAGCTTCCGAAAAACATGTCAATCAGAAGGCCACTGAAAAAACCGATCAGCATGCCCTCATTCTGACCTCTCATAACAGCAATAGAAGCAACCAGGATAATCAGAATATTAGGCCGGACTCCGGCCAGACGAATATGTTCAAATACCGATGTCTGAAGCAGAAAACAGACCAGTATCATAAGGGCATTCATTAAAGCTCTCTTCATAAAGAAACTCCATAAGCTGCCAGTCAAAGACCGGCCGTGATTCGTAACCAGTAACCGTCTTGTCACTTCCCGGAAGAAGCGGAAGAATCCTCCCCGGGAACACTTTTCAGATCTGTGATGACAAGGACTTCATCCAGGTGCTCAAAATCCACCAGGGGAGACACCTCCGCTGACTGAGTCAGATTGGACGGATCCTTTGTAATATTATTAACATAACCTATTCGGATTCCGGGCAGATACTTGGAACTGATATGGGAGGTCATCAGCATTTCC
>CAMOVS010000343.1 GCA_946627575.1 uncultured Lachnospiraceae bacterium | reverse complement strand
CATTGATATCCTTTACACTTAACAGTTTATCCATTTGCATTCCCCTTCTGCTTTCCGAGATAGGCCTCAATAACCGCCGGATTGGCCTGGATTTCCTCCGGCCTGCCCTTGGCGATGATTCTTCCGAAATTAAGTACGGCCAGACCCTCACAGACATTCATCACCAGATTCATATCATGTTCTATCAGGATGATGGCGATGCCAAAGGTATCCCTGATCTTACGGATATTGTTCATAAGGTCCGCGGTCTCACTGGGGTTCATGCCGGCAGCCGGTTCATCCAGAAGCAGGACTTTGGGTGAAGTGGCCAGAGCCCGGAGAATCTCCAGACGCCGCTGGGCTCCGTAGGGCAGAGAACCTGCCTTGTAATCTGCCAGGTCTTCCATATCAAAGATAGACAAAAGCTCCATAGCCCGGTCATGGGCAGCTTTTTCCTGCTTACGATATTTCCTCGCATGGAAAATGCCGCTGAAAAGGCTGTAATCAAGCACATCATGCATGGCCGTCTTACCATTTTCTTCCACGGTCAGTTTGTCAAAAAGACGTATGTTCTGGAAGGTTCTGGCGATGCCCATCCGGCTGATCTGGGTAGTAGTCATACCCGCCGTGTCCTTCCCGTCAAAAAGGAAGGTACCCCTGGTAGGCTTATAAACCTTGGTCAGGAGATTAAATATAGTGGTCTTTCCTGCTCCGTTGGGACCTATGATACCGGCGATCTCCGTGGGACCTATGGACAAGGTGAACTCATCCACCGCCGTCAGACCTCCAAAGTCTATTCCCAGACCCTGGATATCAAGAATAGGGGTTTTACCCTGGTCTCTTTCGGGAAGAAGGGTATAATCAATGGTGGGTTTGGATTCGTCATAGTTCTCATAGGTATCATAGATGACATCCTGGACCATATCATCATTATTGATATTCGCACTCACTCTGCACTCCCCCCTTCCATTTTCTCTTCTTCAGCACCCGGTCTGATCATCGAGAACAGATTTGAGAAGAAGGCCCGTATCTTTACATTATAGGTACAGATCATAACAAGGATCAGGACGATCGCATAAACCAGCATTCTGTAATCCGCAAACTCGCGAAGGGCTTCCGGAAGGATGGTCAGGATGGTAGCTGCGATGATGGATCCCCAGATATTACCGATTCCGCCCAGGACGACAAATACCAAGATCAGAACCGATGTATTGAAGTTAAACTTAATAGGCAAGAGGGTCGAATAGTTCAGCCCGAACAGGGCTCCTCCCATGCCTGCAAGGGCTGATGATACCGTAAAGGCCATCAGCTTGTATTTCATAACATGAAGACCGACGGACTCCGCCGCAATCCGGTTGTCCCTGCAGGCCATAATAGCTCTTCCCTGTCTGGAATTCATGATATTCTGAACAATGAAAAGCGTAATCAGTACCAGGATAATACCGGATCCGAAAGTAGAGATTCTCCTGACTGCCGTGGCCCCCATGGGTCCGTTCAAAAGCATCCTGGCCTCATCGCCCAGATTGAGATCCGGATTGGTGGAAATATGGAAACCATTTACATCTTTTCCGGCATAGACGATGTTCATGATATTTTTAATAATCTCGCCAAAGGCCAGGGTTACAATAGCCAGATAGTCGCCGCGAAGCCTGAGAACGGGAATGCCGATCAGGAATCCGGCGACACCTGCAAATACCGCCCCGGTCAGAACAGCGCAGGCCAGTCGGGCCGGATCAGGCATGCCGGAAGACTCCAGCATACCGGAGACTACAATGCCCGAAAAGGCGCCAACCGACATGAAGCCGGCATGTCCCAGGGAGAGTTCACCGGATATACCAACGACAAGGTTCAAGGATACAGCCATGATGACATAGGCACAGATCGGTACCAGCTGTCCCTGCAGGGAACTGGACAGTGCTCCCGTCATATTCAGCACAGTCACAATAACAAAAGCGATTGCGACGATAGCGTAGGATGTCAGGGAATTCCTGGTGTATGGAGAGAGTTTTTTATTCTTTTTTTTCATTCGTCATACCCCCTCTATACCTTCTCTGCCCGGGACTTGCCCAAAAGTCCGGTCGGTTTTACCAGTAGGACTATAATGAGCACGCCAAAAACGATGGCATCGGACAGTTCGGAAGAGATGTAAGCTCTTCCAAAGATCTCAATGATTCCTAACAGGATTCCACCCAGCATGGCACCGGGTATGGAACCAATCCCTCCGAATACAGCAGCTGTAAAGGCCTTGATACCGGGCATGGCCCCGGTGGTGGGCATAAGTGCCGGGTAGGAGGAACAAAGAAGAACACCGGCTATGGCGGCCAGGCCTGAACCGATGGCAAAAGTCATGGAGATGGTTGAATTCACATTAATACCCATCAGCTTAGCAGCGCCATTATCCTCTGAAACCGCTCTCATGGCCTTACCCATCTTTGTTTTGCTAGTGAACAGCGTCATACATACCATAATGATGATACAAGCTGCCATAGTCAGAAGAGCTTCACCAGTGATAATAAGTTTTCCGCCATATAGCTGCAGTCCATGGAACTTGCCTACGATAGACGGGAAGACTTTAGGAGCACTTCCCCAGAT
>CAMOVS010000342.1 GCA_946627575.1 uncultured Lachnospiraceae bacterium | reverse complement strand
CAGATGGTTTTCATATAATGCTTGAGGGAAATAAATCATGAATTATGAAGGAACCGTTTACCGACCTCCCAGCGAGGCCCGAAGTCTGATTATACAGGTTACCATAGGATGCCGGCATAACCAATGTACATTTTGCAGTATGTATAAAGATAAAGTCTTTCGGATCCGGACCAGGGAAGAGATTTACCGTGATCTGGAAGAGATGAGCCAACTTTATGGCAGTTTGCCGCTCAGGATTTTTCTGGCTGACGGGGATGCCCTGACCCTGGATACTGACAGACTCCTGGAGATCCTGTTATGGATCATAAAGCTGTTTCCGGCTTGTCAGAGAGTCACGATTTATGGAACCGCCGGAGATGTAATAAAAAAGTCGATACCTGAGCTTATTTCTTTGAGAGAAGCCGGTCTTGCCATGGTCTACCTGGGAGCAGAGTCCGGCAGTGATGAGATCCTTAAACACATCAAAAAAGGGTTGGGCAGAGACCATATGATACGGGCGGGAGCTATGTTGAAAGAAGCAGGAATCGACCTGTCCCTTACTCTGATATCCGGATTGGGAGGAAGAGAGCATCTTAAGGAGCACGCCCTTATGTCCGCTGATCTGGTCAGCAGGATCAGGCCGGAATACCTGGGATTCCTGACTTTGATGCTGGAAGGGGATACTCCTATGCGAAGAGAGGTAGAAGCCGGGCAGATGGAGCTGCTTGATCCCGGAGAAGTTCTGGAGGAGATGAAACTTTTTTTGAATCATGTCGATTCTCCCGGAACCATTTTCCGGGCAAACCATGCATCCAACTATCTGAACCTGCGGGGACAACTGAACCGGGATATTCCTCAGATGATCCGGCAGATCGAGAATGCAGAAAAGACGCATTCCTTCAGACCGGAAGGCCTTCGTGGCCTGTAGAAAGATCTATGATTCTTATGATGATGCCTGGGATGGATTTGAGGATGATGAAGACGCCTGGGATGACTATTAATAAAAGAGGAGGTGTTATTATGTCGGGCAAACAGAAGTGTAAGATTCTTAAAGACATACGCCAGCGTATCGCAGATGAGAATGATATACCCTACATAACCAGGGAATGTACTTTCCAGGGTGAATGCAGCGGAACCTGTCCCCGCTGCGAGAGTGAGCTCCGTTACCTGGAAGAGCAGCTGGCTTTACGTACATCCATGAAAAAAAGGGTGACGGTAGCGGCTCTTTGCGCGGGGATGGCTTTGGCGGTGTCAGGCTGTTCTTCGGCTGGGGCGTCTCCCAACGCGACAAGCACAGATACGGAAGGGACTACGATAGAGGAGACAGTCTTAGAAGGTGAAGTGCCTTATGATTACACGGATGAGGGCACGGATTCTGTAGACAGCTCCACCTGCACTACGCAGGATGGAAGTGGACAGACGACAGAACAGAAGGGCAAAGAGGATCCTGAAGCTGACAAGAACGGAAAACCGGTAGACATCAGTACGGAAGAATTGATGGGTGACGTGCCCTATATCGAGGAGCCTCAGGCAGAATGAAGAGTGACTTATATCCGCTGTTGAGTATTGTTCGCCTGCGTATGGGAACCGACGGCTCGGGGGTTACCAGCCTGGTTGCAGGTGCCGGATGCCCCTTAAACTGCCGCTGGTGCATCAATAAAGACCTTCTTAAAAGGAAAGAGCCGGAGTGGATTTCGGCAGAGGAACTCTATGACCGGGTGAAGATCGATGACCTCTACTTTCAGGCAAGCGGGGGCGGCATCACCTTTGGCGGAGGAGAGCCATTGCTGTATCCTCATTTTCTTAGGGCCTTCCGCAAGCTATGTCCCTCAACATGGCGCATTACTGTAGAAACCAGTCTTGCGGTATCACAGGAATCCTTGAAAATGCTTTTGGAGTATGTGGATGAGTTTATCGTGGACTGCAAAGATATGGATCCCATCCGCTATGAAAGCTATACCGGTCAGCCGGCAAAGCAGATGCTTGAGAATCTTGAATTATTAAGAAGGATACCGGACAAGGTCCTGGTACGAGTCCCACGTATCCCCCGGTTCAATACTGAAGAGGATCAAAAGAATAATGCCGACCTGCTGCGGGCCATGGGTTTTACCAGGCTGGATCTGTTTGAGTACGTCATCCGAACCTGACATGGACGATTTCTTTAAAGAGCAGGGATGACCATGGATATAATCTCTAAGATCATGAGTTGCAAAAACAAGGGGAGGTGAAGAATGATGAATAATAATGATCCTGGAAAATATACAAAGCCTAAGAGCCCTCTAATACTTTTACCAGCCATTGGCATCATCGTCGGATGCGTCATATTGATTGTCCTTTTAATAGTTGGACGATTTGGCAACAAGGGGAACAACCGGGGGAAAAATACAGGAAAGCAAGAGGTTAAAACAGAGGCTAAGACCCAGGCAACTACAGAGGCAACGACAGAAGCCGGGACAGAGGCTACAACAAAGGCTGCAGCAGAGGGTACAACTGCTTCCCGTCCTGCAGCTACTGAAACGACGGAGTCATCCACAGAAAGTACCGGCCAGGACGGGAAAAGGCAGCTGATTGATTATACATTCATGTTGGATGGAGAGAATTAT
>CAMOVS010000341.1 GCA_946627575.1 uncultured Lachnospiraceae bacterium | reverse complement strand
GATGGCAGCAGCGTAATTGGATCCCCTGGTAAAGGCATCATTGTCATTCCAGCCTCCTACTCTGTATGATGAGGTCGCCCCATCCTGGTCGACCTCCTTTGTATATCCATCATAGAACTCTTCCTTCTCTATGTAGGAGGATACATCTTCATAAGTCAGAGCCTGGCCCTTGTCGTCCTTTTCACTAAGCATATAGACGGCATGACACATTTTCCCTGCGGTATGGATATCATCCATGAGAAGGATCTTTTCTATATTTTCTTTGGAGATTTCCCCGACAATCTGACATCGATTGGCATCAATCAGTGTCTCTACATTACTGATATCGGTAAAGAGATGAATGTTGCTGAAGTCTCCGGCTCCACAGAGGAGGTTGGCCGTCTCAACATTATCACAAGTGTCATCACAGAGGATGATGCGGTCCGATTCCGAGATTAGATCCATTTTCTCATACCAGGGAACCTGGATAAATTCGATGGAATCCCCTCCATACTTATAGATCATATCAGCGATGTCTCTGTGAAGAGCAAGGAAACGGCTGTAATCACCGAACACCTGGTACTTGATGCCAGAGCTAAGATCAAATACATTGGTCAGCAATCCCCAGTAAAGGATTGCTTCTGCCAGCTTTCCATCTCCGATCACGGTGATCGTTTCAGGGTCACAACAATAATGCTCTTTCCAGTATGATATAGCTTTCACTTCGCCTATATTGAAGACATAGATATTATTCTGCTCTACGCCTATATGATTGCCGATATCAAGGCAGAGGTGCATCTCCTGGTTATCTTTCAGCTTCTGGGAATGCTTCTGATAAAAAGCAAGAGACTTTTCATCTGAATCAAACATAACAACCTGACGGCGGGCCTTGAAAGCCAGAGGATGGTCAGAATGAATCCCCCTGCGGCCCAGGCTGTCAATCAGCTGCTCAACATATATACTGTCTCCATGAACAGCCACCGCATCCGCCCTTCTTGCCTTGGACCAGAGTATATTTCCCTCAATGATTGCAACCAAGGCCGTATAAAACAAGCCAAAGAGGAAAATGATACCTGTCCACCGGGCCACTTCCAGAAGGGGATCAGCCGGCAAAGGATCCAGATAGACCTTCAGCAGCTTCAGACTCGAAAGCAAAGCTTTATAAGTCTCATATCCCTCAGACCTGATGTAGCCTATCATACCCAGCAAAACGATGATAAAGGGGGCAATTACCAGAATCCAATCTCTTTTCTTCATACTTTCACCTTTACGAATCCCCTCTCCGGAATTCCCTCGACTTATTCCAGACCATATTTCATCTTGTTCTTTTCGCTCATATCTCTTCCATCAACAATTTTCTTGCCCATTTTTATCAGATCTTTGAAGGAATAGCATTTAAACAATCCGATTCTACTATTGTCATAGTCCTGAACACAATAGTAATTCATGTCTTTGGCATAGCATAACACATCATCACAATATCCTATAAGTTCCAGGGTGTTTTTATCCAATTCCAAAACGGTCGGCCCCTGTACGACCCTGATAATCTCACCATCAAAAAACCAGCTTTCCGATTCACCATCCCGAAAATAGGCTTCCTGCAGATTAAAATCCATATAATCATTATACTTTGTAAATAAAGTTACCTTCTTTTTCTTATCTGCAAGGGATACTCTGCATATTCTTCCATTATTTGTCAAATAATAGAGCATATTATTATTCATTCCGCAATTAATAATATCTTCGCCTTTTACAGACAAGATCTTAGCCCCTTTGGAAGAATCCAGAACCTCAATCTTCTTCTCACCATATATTATAAAATAATTATCATGCCAAAAGAATCTCTGGTAATCTGAGGAATCTCCTTCATAACTTGTTGTTTTTCCGGACTCAAGATCAACTAATTCAATCGTATCCTTTGATGTCGAATTGATATAAGCATACTTTCCTGCCTCATCAGGATATACATCTCCAAAGAAGGGATCCATCCGGATACCATCGTCAATTACGAAATCCTCAGCTTCTGACAAATCGCATACAGCAGTATGAAAAATCATCTCACCCTGAATCGCTTCATAATCAATGGTTGTGAAGAATACTACTAATGAATGATCTCTAATTGCAGAACCCACAATTTCATTCCAGCTATCTTCTCCCTTCTCCAAAGACAGCTCTATTGTCTTTACATTTTTCTTCTTCACATCATAGCTGTAAAACACGGACGGTTTTACAGGATCCTGGATAATCACCTTATCATCGACCACACCCATGATGGTGCCGGATCCGGCATCAAAAGGCTGTGAATCCAGGAGACTCTTTTTCTTCAGATCATAAAGATCGATTGCAGAAGTCGTCAGAACCACCAGATATTTATCAAAACTAACTTGATTCCACGATGATCCGTGAGACTCCTCCATGTCTATCCATTCATGCGCTGTATTGGAGATGCCCTTTTTTAACTGTCTGATTTCATCAGGATAACATATGAACATATCATCAGATTCAGGTAAATGGCCCCAGATAACCCTTAAATCTGGCCGATCAATGGTTAATATATCCTTATAACGAATCTCGGAATCATTATCTTCATATAATAATTTTAAGAATTTTTGTTCTCCTTGACAATACAAACC
>CAMOVS010000340.1 GCA_946627575.1 uncultured Lachnospiraceae bacterium | reverse complement strand
CAAAAGCCTTCTGAATCCTGGCATCAGTCGCTGTATCTACGGCGGAAGTGCTGTCATCCAGGATCAAAATCTTAGGCTTCTTCAGAAGGGCTCTCGCAATACAGAGTCTCTGCCGCTGGCCTCCGGATACATTAGTGCCGCCCTGCTCAATCCTTGTCTCATAGCCCTCCGGCATCTGGTCGATGAATTCATCGGCACAGGCAAGACGGCAGGCTCTCTTGCATTCTTCCTCCGTGGCCTGAGCATCCCCCCAGCGCAGGTTGTCTAAAATGCTTCCCGAGAAAAGAACATTTTTCTGGAGGACAACGGATACCTTATCTCTCAGAGTCTCCAGGTCGTATTCCCGTACATCCCGGCCTCCTACCAGGACACGCCCTTCATTGACATCATAGAGGCGGCTGATCAGGTTGACCAGGCTGGACTTACCGCTGCCGGTTCCGCCTATGATGCCGATGGTCTCCCCACTGGCAATGGATAGATTAATATCTGTCAGGACATTGGTATCATTATTTTGGTTATATCGGAAAGATACATGGTCAAAAACAATACTGCCGTTTTCGATCTCATAGACCGGATTCTCCGGATTCACGATGTCAGCCTTTTCATTGATAACTTCTGTCACACGGCGGCCGCTGGCCACGCTCATGGACATCATGACAAAGACGAAGGACAGCATCATCAGGCTCATGAGGATGTTCATACAGTAGGTCAGCAGCATCATGAGCTCCCCTGTAGTTAATGACCCTCCCACAATCATGTTGGCACCAAGCCAGCTGATCAGGAGAATACAGCTGTAGATGGTAAAGGTCATAATGGGATTATTAAGGGAAACGATTCTCTCCGCAAAGACTCCCATATCTCTAAGATTATCACTGGCTCTGTTGAATCGTTTCTTTTCATAGTCACCGCGGACAAAGGCCTTCACCACACGGATGGCAGATACATTTTCCTGGACGCTCTCATTGAGGGCATCATATTTCTCAAACATGCGGGTAAAGTACTTCATGGCATTGGCTACAATCAGGCCCAGGCAGATGCCGAGAAAGACAACGGCCCCCAGGTAGACGGAAGCTAGTCTGGCATTGACCATGAAGGACATGCACATGGCAATGATAATGGACATGGGAGCCCGGACACACATGCGCAGAAGCATCTGGTAGGCGTTTTGCAGGTTGGTTACATCCGTGGTCATTCTTGTGATAAGGCTGGCCGGACTAAAACGGTCGATATTGGAGAAAGAAAATGTCTGAATGTTTTCGTACATGGTCTTTCTCAGATTCCGGGCAAAGCCGGAGGATGCACTGGCGCCAAAGGCACCGCTCAGGACGCCGGCGGTCAGACTGAAGGCGGCAGCACATACCATCAGGCCTCCCATCCTGAAGATATGGCCAATATCTCCTTTCTCAACCCCCTGGTCAATAATGGAAGACATGAGCAGCGGAATGATCATTTCCATGATCACCTCAAGGACCATAAAGGTCGGCGTCAATAGAGAATCCCTCTTATATTCCTTTATCTGTCCTGCTAATGTTTTCAGCATGAACTAATCCTTTCCTTTTCTCTTTCTTCTGTCCAGTTTCTTCTTTTTGCGCTTGTAAAAAAACAGAATCGCCCTCTCCGGTATCCTTTTCAGAACAATCTGGATCTCTTCTTTGGGGTGGATGGGCTTGACCATGACACAGCGCATGCCGGCCAGCCTGGCCCCAATTACATCCGTGAAGATCTGATCACCGACAAAGAGGGTATTATCCGGTCGGGTTCCCAGCAACTTCATGGCTTTGCGGAATCCGGAAGGCTTGGGTTTGCCTGCCTTATAGATGTAATTGCTTCCCACCCTGTCACAGAAACTTTTCACTCTGGGTTTCTCATTATTGGAGATCAGGCAGGTCTTAAAGCCGATCTGGTGAAGCCGTTCAAAAAGGGCGATGGCCCTGTCATCGGCCGGGGCTCCATGAGGCACCAGGGTATTATCAATATCAAATAAAACAGCCCGGTATCCTTTCTGATAATAGCCTTCATAATCAATAGCGAACGTGGAATCCAGATAGGCATTCGGATATAAAAAATTGATCATGCGTCCTCCTTTCTCCTTAAGAGCCAGCCCGGTTCCAGCTTTCTGCCCAGATCGATCCAGATCTCCTCCTTAGGATGAGGAGCGCTGTCCACAGGAACACGATCCCCATTTTCCATGGCCAGGACAGTAAGCTCCAGATTGCTTCCATCGGGAACCATGGCCTCAATCGTCTGTCCAACAGAGAACTTATTCCTCTGGGAAATCCGACACATGCCCCGGCTGTCTATCTCCTGGACAATCCCGATATAAGTATACTCTTTGACATAGGTGCTGGCTTCATAGATCTGGCCGTCTTCTCCGGGATCTCCATAATAGAAACCTGTGGTAAAGGGCCGGTAGGTGCACTTGCCGATCTCCGACCGATAAATGTCCAGATTGGCTTCATACTTTTCCGGGGAAAGCAGGTAATCATCGATGGCCATCCGGTAGGTCCTTGCTACTGCAGCCACATAGAGAGCGGTCTTCATCCGTCCTTCAATCTTGAAGCTGTCGATCCCTGCTTCAATCAGGTCAGGTACATGCTCAATCATACATAGATCT
>CAMOVS010000339.1 GCA_946627575.1 uncultured Lachnospiraceae bacterium | reverse complement strand
AGGGCGGCAAGCTGGCAGGAGATGCCGGAGCAGGAGACATCCTTCTGCTGGATGTAACTCCGCTGTCCCTGTCCATCGAGACCATGGGCGGCGTAGCAACCAAGCTGATCGAGAGGAACACCACCATCCCGACCAAGAAGAGCCAGATCTTCTCCACGGCTGAGAACAACCAGACCGCAGTTGATATCCACGTGGTTCAGGGTGAGAGACAGTTCGCAAGAGACAATAAGACCTTAGGCCAGTTCCGTCTGGACGGAATCCCGCCCGCAATGCGTGGAGTTCCGCAGATCGAGGTAACATTTGACATCGATGCCAACGGTATTGTTAACGTATCCGCTAAGGATCTCGGCACAGGCAAGGAGCAGCATATCACCATCACAGCCGGCTCCAACATGTCCGATGAAGAGATCGACAAGGCTGTCAAGGAAGCTGCCCAGTACGAAGCAGAAGACAAGAAGAGAAAAGAAGCCATCGACGCCAGAAATGATGCTGACAATATGGTATTCCAGACAGAGAAGGCTCTGGAAGAGGTTGGCGACAAGATCGCCGATTCCGAGAAGACTACCGTTCAGGCTGATATCACCAAGGTGAAGGAAATCCTGGAGCGGACTACTCCTGAGAACATGAGCGAAAACGACGTGGCTGAGATTAACGCAGCCAAGGAGCAGCTGATGAAAGACTCTCAGGCCCTCTTTGGAAAGATGTATGAGCAGGCGCAGGCAGCAGCAGGTCAGGCCGGACAGGCAGGTCCGCAGAACGCCAACGATTCTTACAACGCTGACGATGTTGTTGATGCCGACTACAAAGAGGTATAAGAAGAGCAACATAGATTTGTATGAGAATGCATGACGGCGGGAGCCGGCTTGCAGCGGAGCAATCTGTGATTGCCTGTAACCTAACATAATGATAATTAGTGAGAGGAGGCAGGGATTCCTGTCCCCTCTCTCTTGTGCGTATATCAGGTTATGGTCCTGGTAAAACAGACAGCGAAAGACCTTAGGAGGTTCAGATGGCTGATAAAAGAGATTACTATGAGGTCCTTGGCGTTTCGAAGAATGCCACGGAGAACGAAATCAAGCATGCTTACCGGAAGGTGGCCAAGAAGTACCATCCCGATGCCAATCCGGGGGATAAAGAAGCCGAAGAGAAATTCAAAGAGGCAGCAGAAGCTTACGAAGTGCTAAGCGATCCGGAGAAAAAGGCTCGCTATGACCAGTTCGGCCACGCAGCCTTTGAGCAGGGCGGCGGCCCCAGCGGTTTTGGCGGTTTTGACTTTGGCGGCGGCGATATGGGAGACATCTTCGGCGATATCTTCGGCGACTTCTTCGGCGGTGGAAGAAGCCGGGGAGGAGCCAGGAACGGCCCCCGCCAGGGAGCCAACCTTAGGGCCGGAGTCCGAATCACATTTGACGAGGCGATCCGGGGCGTGGATAAAGATCTTGAGATCACTCTCAAAGACAAATGTACAACCTGCGGCGGCAATGGCTGCGAACCCGGCACCAGCCCTGAAACCTGTACCAAATGTAATGGTACAGGTCAGGTAGTATTTACCCAGCAATCCATGTTCGGCATGGTAAGAAATGTTCAGACCTGCCCCGATTGTAACGGCAGCGGACAGATTATCCGTCATAAGTGTAAGGACTGTTCCGGCACCGGTTATGTCAAGGTCCGCAAGAAGATTACCGTCTCCGTTCCGGCAGGTATCGACAACGGCCAGACTGTCCGTATCCGTGAAAAAGGCGAGCCCGGCATCAATGGCGGACCCAGAGGAGACCTCCTGGTCAATGTTACTGTCTCCAGACATCCTAAGTTCCAGAGACAGGAATACGATATCTATTCCACGGAACCCATATCCTTTGCCCAGGCAGCTCTGGGAGCCACCATTAATATTGACACAGTGGACGGCCCCTACGAGTACAAGATCAAGCCAGGCACCCAGACCGATACCCGGGTCCGCCTGAAGAACAAGGGTGTGCCGACCATCCGCAACAAGAATGTCCGGGGCAATCACTATGTCACTTTGGTAGTCCAGGTTCCCGAGCGTATGAATGATGCCCAGAAGGAAGCCCTCCGCCGGTTCCAGGCAGCCATGGGGGAGATCCCGGCCGAAGAAAAACCTGCAGGCAAGGGAAAAAAGGACCATAAAGGACTCTTTGGAAAGAAATAGCCGATTACGTCCGTGAATGCAATGCATGAACGGCAACGGAATCGAGCATCAGAACGGCTTAGACAGATAATAATGTTCGTTATTAGATGAGGAGACAGTCATGCGCTGGAATAAGATACGTATAGAAACAACAACAGCAGCAGAGGAAATGCTTGCTTATGAGCTTCAGGAGATGGGTATGAACGGCGTGGAGATCGAAGATCACGTCAGTCTCACCGAGCAGGACCTGAAGACCATGTATGTTGATCTGCTTCCCGATGAGATCGCCCCGGATGACGGAAAGGCAGCCGTCAGCTGCTATCTGGAAGAAGGAGAGGATCTGGAAGAAACCCTGAAAAGGATCCGGGAAAAACTGGAAGACCTATCATCCTGGCTTCCGGTCGGATCAGGAGAGATCACAGTATCAACTACAGAAGAGGAAGACTGGGTCAACAATTGGAAAGCTTTCTTC
>CAMOVS010000338.1 GCA_946627575.1 uncultured Lachnospiraceae bacterium | reverse complement strand
GGCCAGCCTGACCCAGCCCGGCAGGGCCAATCCCCATTTCTCCATGGAGTCCGGGTCCTGAAAAAGATCCAAGGGCCGGCCTTGTCCGGCCAACCGGCCGGATTCCATGATATAGAGGTAATCCGCATCTTCCACCTGGGAAATGTTATGGGTAATGTAAAGGATGGTGATACCTCTTTCCCTGTTTAATCTTCGGATGGCCTTGCCGATTTCCCGGCTGGCCCGGGGATCAGTCATAGCCGTCGGCTCATCAAAGAGGATACATTCCGGCTCCATAGCCAAAAGGCCGGCTATAACCACTTTTTGTTTCTCACCACCGGAAAGGTCATGGGAAGAAAAGTAACGTTTGTCCCCCATACCAACCGCAGAGAGAGACTGATCGATACGCTGGTCAATTACAGACGATTCCATTCCCAGGTTCTCCGGGCCAAAGGCCACATCCTCTTCCACCGTAACCCCGACAATCTGATCGTCAGGATTCTGAAAAACAATTCCTGCTGTCTTCCGAATCTCCAGGATATTCTCCGACCTGGAGGTATCCAGCCCTCTGACAAGAACAAGGCCGGAGGAAGGCGCCAGGAGAGCCGCCAGATGAAGGGCCAGGGTTGTTTTACCGGATCCGTTCGCTCCCAGAATTCCCACAAACTGCCCCTTTTCTATATGAAAGGTCAAATCGGACAAAGCTGTTTTTTCATCAACTATCTCCCCTTCTCCTTTATAAATCTTATATTTATGAAATAATTCTTTTATCTGAAACATACCGGCAAATACCTGGCTTTATAAAAATCCTTCTTCGCAGATTCCCTATCATTATATCATTTTCAAAGGTAAATTTTCCCTTGCAGGTGAATACTGCAAATATACGAACTGCAAATATAGTATTACAAATATGATGTTGTAAGTATGATACTGCAGAATTGATCCTGCGAGTATAATGCTGCAAATCAGATACTGCAGATATAACACTGCAAAAATAATATAGAAAAAGAGTGCACCCAATCCTGAGTACACTCTGAAACCCATTTTGTTTCGAATCTCAAGTGTCCTCACTTGAAGAATCAAAAACTATACTAACTCAATGATAACTTCCAAAGCGGCGTCACCTTTACGCTGACCCACTTTGATAATCCTTGTATAACCACCGTTACGGTTTGCATACTTGGGACCATACTCATCAAAAAGCTTCTGGGGAAGATCGATATTCTTTGTACCGGCTTTTCTGCCTTTGCCTTCTGCCGGAACTTCTTTAACAGGATATAATTCCTTGAGCATCTGACGTCTTGCGTGAAGTCTGGAAGGACGATCCTTCTTTACTTCTTTCTCAACTGTATCATATACCGTAACTTTCTTGCCATCAACAACTTCTTTCACTCTCTTGCCGTCTTTGTCTTTTCTGGCTACCTTAGCCTCAACCTTAACGACATCATAGTTATCGCGTTCTTTTACGCCGAGAGCGATCAGTTTCTCTGCAAGCTTACGAATTTCTTTAGCTTTTGCTTCAGTTGTGCGAATCTTTCCATGATAGAGAAGCATGGTAACCTGGTTACGTAATAATGCTTTTCTCTGATTGGATGTTCTGCCTAACTTTCTGTACTTAGAATACTTTGCCATAATTGGACCTCCTTGGTTTTTTCGCCATGCTTACTAATCCTTCAGCTTAGGCGGGTCTAATAATATATGCGCCCTATTCGTCGCTGGAACGAAGCTGGAGATTCAGCTCCTTCAGCTTAGCCAGGACTTCTTCCAGGGACTTACGTCCCAGGTTGCGAACTTTCATCATATCTTCCGCTGTCTTATTGGTAAGCTCCTGAACCGTATTGATTCCGGCTCTCTTCAGACAGTTGTAAGAACGAACGGATAATTCCAGCTCATCGATGTTCATTTCAAGCACTTTATCACCTGTCTCAGGTGTTGTATCGATCATGATCTCTGCCTTCTGGGCATTCTCGGACAGATCAATGAAAAGACTGAGATGCTCGGAAAGGACCTTGGCCGCAAGGCTTACGGCTTCGTCCGGGGCAAGGGTACCATTTGTAAATACATCGAGGGTCAGCTTATCATAATCGGTAATCTGGCCGACACGGGTGTTCTCCACATTCAGATTTACCCTCTCCACAGGGGTGTAGATAGAATCCACGGCAATCACGTCGATGGACATATCATCCCTCTTATTGCGGTCAGCTCCGACATAGCCACGGCCCTTGCTGATGGTCAGTTCCGCCTCAAAGTGACAGTCATTTCCCCCATTGAGGGTTGCGATAACAAGATCAGGATTGATAATCTCAATATCACTGTCAACCTGAATATCTGCAGCAGTGACCACACCTTCTCCACTCACATCGATAAAGGCCTGCTTGTCTTCATCGGAGGAACTGTTGTTTTTGATGGCCAGCTCCTTGATATTCATAACTATTTCAGTTACATCTTCCTTGACTCCGGGGATGGAACTGAACTCATGGAGGATGCCCTTAATCTTGACCGCACTGACAGCTGCTCCCGGAAGGGAAGACAACATAATTCTGCGAAGGGAATTTCCAAGTGTTGTACCATATCCTCTCTCCAGGGGTTCTACAACAAAACGGCCATATTTTTTATCATCAGAAATCTCTGCTATTTCAATTCTTG
>CAMOVS010000337.1 GCA_946627575.1 uncultured Lachnospiraceae bacterium | reverse complement strand
GGCGTCACAGGTTCCTTCGATCTGCCAGTCCCCGCAGCCTGCCGGAAGGAAAAGGGAGTCTCCCTTGCGGTAGGATACCTTTTCTCCTTTGTTGCTGATGGTTCCCTGCCCATCCAGAATCAGAATGCTTAAGAAAGAACTGTCATAGACCGTTCCCTGCATCCGGTAGGTCAGCCTCCCGTCCAGGTTGAGTTTATCTACCGTGAAATAATCACAATCCGCGATGTGGGGATAATTGCTCCCGCTTCGGACGATGGGTACCCGGTTGGTCACTGCCAGTGCCTTCTCAATATGCAGGTCCCTTTTCTTGCCATCCTTACCGACCCGGCCGTAGTCGTAGATCCGGTAGGTTACGTTGGAATTCTGCTGGATCTCTGCGATAAGGATCCCTTTTCCAATGGCGTGAAGGGTACCGGATTCGATAAAGAGGGCGTCTCCCTTCTTAACCGGCACAGCGTTAAGCACTTCAAGCAGGGTGTTATCCTTGATCCGTTCTGCGAATTCTTCTCTGGAGATCTCCTCCTTGAATCCATAATAAAGGAAAGCATCCTCCTCGGCATCAAGCACATACCACATCTCGGTCTTGCCGTACTGGCCCTCATTCTGCAGGGCAAAGCCGTTGGAGGGGTGGACCTGAACGGACAGATTGTCCTTCGCATCGATGAACTTGGTCAGAATCGGGAATTCCCGGAATCTTCTGCAATGGCTGCCCAACACGGAGAACCCTTCCGCCTCAATATATTCCTGAAGGGTTTTCCCTTTGTAAGGACCATTATCAATCAAAGAAGGTCCGTCAGGATGGCATGATAATTCCCAGGCTTCGGCACAGATTTCTCCATCATAATTGACGCCGTACTCTTCTACCAGCCGGTGTCCTCCCCAAAGATAGTCTTTACATGCCGGTTTTAATTTTAGAATGCTCATGGTGAATCTCCTTTGTTTGCTAATGTGCGACAATCCCGGGATTGGATATATTGCCGCTCCTTCTCCGATTGTCATATCCCCATGGAAAAACCGTCGGGCAGACAGCTGTTTTCATAAGGCCTTACCTATTCGAATTCTATATTACCATCTATATCTTGTATTTGGCAAATCTCCATCCATTATCTTTATTCGTATTATAAACAAAAACAGACCTCCACTCGGGATTTTCTTCCCAAGTAAAGGTCTTCATTCTTTGTTTTAATTTAGGCTAAAAGGCTTTGCCCTTTTCCTTATAGAAAGGATAGAGGGGATTGCCCTTTAATAGTTTTGTTATTATTCGAATTCAATCGTTCCCGGAGGCTTGCTGGTGAGATCATAGAATACCCGATTGACGCCTTTGACTTCGTTGATAATCCGGGTCATAACCTTGTTAAGCAGCTCATAAGGTATCTCGGCTGCCTCAGCGGTCATGAAATCGATAGTCCGGACTGCCCGGAGCACAACGGCATAGTCATAGGTTCTCTCGTCCCCCATGACTCCGACTGAGCGAACATTGGTCAGGGCTGCAAAGTATTGGTTAATCTCCTGATCCATCCCGGCCCGGGCGACCTCCTCCCGGTAAATGGCATCCGCATCCTGCACGATCCGCACCTTGTCTTCCGTGATGTCGCCGATAATCCGGATACCCAGACCGGGACCGGGGAAGGGCTGCCGATAAACCAGATAAGGCGGGATTCCCAGCTCCAGCCCTGCTTTTCTAACTTCATCCTTGAAGAGGTCACGGAGGGGCTCAATGATTTCCTTGAAGTCGACATAATCCGGCAGTCCACCCACATTATGATGGGACTTGATGACAGCGGATTCTCCGCCCAGACCGCTCTCTACCACATCAGGATAGATGGTTCCCTGAACAAGATAGTCCACCGTGCCGATTTTCCTGGCTTCTTCCTCAAAGACCCGGATGAATTCTTCTCCTATGATCTTTCTCTTCTGTTCCGGATCCTTCTCCCCTGCCAGTTTCACATAGAAACGATGCTGGGCATTAACCCGGATAAAATTAAGCTCATAAGGGCCTTGCGGGCCGAAAACGGCCTCCACCTCATCTCCCTCATTCTTCCTGAGAAGCCCGTGGTCAACAAAGACACAGGTCAGCTGGTTTCCTATGGCCTTGGACAGGAGAACAGCCGCCACGGAAGAGTCCACGCCGCCGGACAAAGCACAGAGGACTTTTCCGTCCCCTACCTTTTCCCGGATGGCCCTGATGGACGTCTCCACAAAAGAGTCCATCCTCCAGTCTCCCCTGCAGCCACAGATCCCATAGACATAATTGTGGAGAATCTCCTTACCTTTTTCCGTGTGAAGGACTTCCGGATGGAACTGGATGGCATAGAGCTGCCGACCGGGATCTTCCGCCGCCGCCACCGGGCAGTCTTTTGTCCATGCCACTGTCCGGAATCCTGGTGCCAGCTTAGAGATATAGTCAAAGTGGCTCATCCAGACAACAGTCTCCTCAGGCAGGTCTGCAAAGAGGGCGGAATCTGTCTCCAGCCCGGTTACTGTCTTGCCATATTCACGGACGGGAGCTTTCTCTACTTTGCCACCCAGCAGGTGCATCATCAGCTGGGCCCCATAGCAAAGACCCAACACAGGAACTCCTATCTCGAAAAGCTCCTTGCTGCAGGATGGGGCCCCTTCTTCGTAA
>CAMOVS010000336.1 GCA_946627575.1 uncultured Lachnospiraceae bacterium | reverse complement strand
GAGACTTGCTGCGGCAAAAGCCCGGATAGGAGAAGAGGAGATGAAGGCCATGGCTTATTCCTGTGGTCACGAGATCATTTCCTTTCATGATGCCCTGGCAGGAGAAGGCCTTTCCATCATCGGGGAGTTCAAGAAGGCCTCCCCCAGCATGGGAGACATCACCATGACCATGGAGCTGACGGACAGGATCGATGATTATAACGCTTCGGTGGATGCCATTTCCTGCCTGACTGAGGAAGATCATTTCCGGGGAAGCACGGATTATTTCCAGCAGATTCGGGCCATCAGTCCCCTGCCCATGATACGCAAGGATTTTATCATTGATCCTTACCAGATCTATGAGGCCAGGGCTATTGGAGCAGATTGTATCCTTCTGATTGCTGCCATTCTGGATGACGGTCTCCTGGCCGACTTCTATGGACTGGCCGGCGAATTAGGGCTTGACGTTCTGGTGGAAACCCATGATGAGGAAGAGATGGAGCGGGCACTGGCTATCGGGCCGCGGATCATCGGCGTCAACAACAGAAATCTGAAAGACTTTACGATCTCTTTGGATAATACGGCAAGGCTTCGGCCTATGGTACCGGAAGGAACCGTCTTTGTATCGGAGAGCGGGGTGACGGAGGATGTACATATCGAATTCCTGAAAAAATGGAAGGTGGACGCCATCCTGATCGGAGGAGCCTTCATGCTGTCTGACCATCCCAGGGAGCTTGCGGCAAGGTGGAAGGCCATCTACAACGGCTGATATACTGACATACATACCGCAGGAACAAAGCGGCTGGTGCAAGGACCTGGCAAGACTATAAGATGATCTATCTTGAATTCGCATAGAAGTAAGGGTGGTGAAAAATAGAGAAATGACAGAAGTGAAAATATGTGGTCTGGTTCGCAAGGAGGATGTGGAAGCGGCCAATGCCTTCAGGCCGGATTACGCGGGTTTTGTCCTCTTCTTTCCAAAGAGTAAAAGAAACCTGTCCCTGACCCAGGCGGCAGCGCTGAAAGACCGGCTTGACCCTGGGATCCGGTCGGTGGCGGTAACCGTATCGCCTACGGCAGGCCAGGCAAAACAGATCGAAGAAGCTGGATTTGACATGATTCAGATTCACGGAGAGCTTGATCAGGAAGTATATGATATCCTCTCTATTCCCATTCTAAGAGCCTGTAACGTCAAGGACGGAGAGGATCCGGAACTTCAGTTGAGTCCCTTGCCGTCAATGACGTGTAATAATAAGATCACAGGCTATGTCTTAGACAGCAAAAACCCAGGAAGCGGGAAGACCTTCGACTGGAGCCTGCTGGCGGATTCGGCCTGGCGGGAAAAGCTGATGGAAAGAGGACAGAAACTGATTCTTGCCGGCGGTATCAATGAGGAGAATGTAGAAGAGGCTATCAGAGTCGTGAAGCCTGATGTGATCGATCTGAGCTCCTCGGTGGAGCTGGCGGATAAGCCGGAAGATAATCTGGGGGACAAGCTGGCAGCTGCCGGCAGCCGGTCCCGGGGAAAAGATCCGGAGAAAATGAGAATTATGATAAGGAAGGTGCATGATGCAGAATAAAAAATATGGAGAGTACGGGGGACAGTATGTGGCGGAATCCCTCATGAATACCTTAAAAGAACTTGAGATTGCTTACAGGGAGGCTATCGCTGATCCTGCTTTTATCGAAGAATATCAATATTATCTTAAAGAGTATGTGGGCCGGGAGACACCCCTCTACTATGCCGAACATCTTTCGAAAAAATACGGGCCGAAAATCTATCTCAAAAGGGAGGATCTGAACCATACCGGAGCCCATAAGATCAACAATGTCATCGGCCAGATCCTTCTGGCCAAAAGGATGGGCAAGAAAAAAGTCATAGCCGAGACCGGGGCAGGCCAGCACGGGGTGGCAACAGCGACGGGGGCCGCTCTTTTTGACATGGAGTGTACGGTCTACATGGGTGAGGAAGATATGGCCAGGCAGGCTCTGAACGTTTTCCGGATGGAGATGCTGGGCGCCGAGGTATGTTGTGTGAAGAACGGCAGCCGGACCCTTAAGGATGCAACCAATGAAGCCATCCGGACATGGGCCAAAACTGCGGAGGATACTTTCTATATCATCGGGTCAGCCGTGGGTCCCCATCCCTATCCGGAGATGGTCAAGGAGTTCCAGAGGGTTATCAGCGTGGAGACCCGCAGGCAGATTCTCGAGAAGGAAGGGAGACTGCCTGATAAGGTGGTTGCCTGCGTGGGCGGAGGATCCAATTCTATTGGCATGTTTGCCGAATTTATTGATGATAAGGACGTGGAACTGATCGGAGTGGAGGCTGCCGGCTTCGGCATCGAAACCGGCAAGCATGCCAGTGCATTTTCCGTTGGGAAAGCGGGAGTTCTTCACGGCATGCGGTCCTACCTGCTCCAGGACCAGGACGGCAATGTCCAGATCGCCAGTTCCATTTCCGCGGGTCTGGATTACCCCGGGGTAGGACCGGAACACGCTTACCTGCATGATAGCGGCAGGGCCCAATATGTATCGATCACGGATGATGAGGCCATGGAGGCCCTCCTGGTTCTTTGTAAAGAGGAAGGAATCATCCCGGCGATCGAGAGCGCTCATGCTCTGGCTTACATCTTGAAGATCGCCCCCGACCTTGAT
>CAMOVS010000335.1 GCA_946627575.1 uncultured Lachnospiraceae bacterium | reverse complement strand
TGAATTCCGAATATATGTGATATTATTTCAAATAAAGAAAAAAATCAGTCAATTAAAAAAGGAGAGTGAATCGATGAGTGTTCAGCTTTTGGACAAAACAAGAAAGATAAATAAGCTTCTGCATAATAACAACTCCCACAAGGTTGTTTTCAATGACATCTGTGAGGTGCTTAGTGATATTCTCCTTTCCAATGTTCTGGTGATCAGCCGGAAGGGCAAGGTGCTGGGGATCCGCAACCGGCCGGATACGGTCCTGATCGATGAATTAATTACCAATGAAGTCGGCGAATATATCGATGCCATGCTGAATGAGCGGCTGTTAGGCGTTCTCTCTACGAAGGAAAACGTGAATCTGGAGACTCTGGGCTTTGTCGTTGACAGTTTCCATGACCACCAGGCCATGGTGACCCCCATCGATATTGCCGGGGAGCGGCTGGGCACCGTTTTCATGTACCGGAATGAGAAACAATATGAAATCGATGATATCATTTTGATCGAATACGGGACCACGGTGGTTGGCCTGGAGATGATGAGGTCGGTCAATGAGGAGAACGCGGAAGAGAGCCGGAAGGTAGCTATAGTCAAGTCGGCCATTTCCACCCTGTCTTTCTCAGAACTGGAAGCTATCCAGCATATTTTTAATGAGCTTGACGGTACCGAGGGTATTCTGGTGGCCAGCAAGATAGCAGACCGGGTGGGCATTACCAGGTCGGTTATCGTCAATGCCCTTAGGAAGTTTGAAAGTGCCGGGGTAATCGAGTCCAGATCTTCGGGCATGAAAGGAACCTACATCAAGGTCCTTAATGATGTGGTGTTTGACGAATTGAAGAAAATGAAGCAATAGTCCTGCAAGATTTGTGACAGAGTCCGCCTGAGGACCGCCATCCGTAAGAAGCAAGATTATGATCTGCATACTTCAAGAAGTCTGAAGCCAAAGAGTTAAAATAGGGGTAACTGTTGAGAATAGTTACTAATGTGGGATAATATCAAATACATCAGCCGGTGGGAGGATATGATATGGATAACTATAAGATAACCCAGTATTCGGTAAACAGCATCTTAGGATTTGTGGAGAGCTCCCAGATTGCCATTCCTGAGATCCAGCGTCCTTTCGTTTGGAAGGAAAAGGAGGTCAAGGACCTGATCGATTCCCTTTATGAAGGATACCGGATCGGTTATCTGATCGTATGGCAGAATTCCAAGGTCCGCCTGAAGGGTTTTGGCAAGGGCGGTACCAAGAAAATCCTGATTGACGGCCAGCAGCGGGTGACAGCCCTGATGGCGGCCCTTCTTGGCAAGGATGTTCTGGACGACCAGTACCGGGCCAAAAAGATCCGGATTGCCTTCAATCCCCTTTCCGGACCGGAGGAAGAGCATTTTGCCGTATACAGTGATGCTGTTGAGGAGGATCCCCGCTGGATTCCTGACATCTCTGCCCTTTTCCGAAGAGACTTCTCCTTCCGCCAATTTGAAAAAGAATACAAAGACAGGAATCCGGGTGAAGATTTTTCAGACCTGGAGCAGAATATCGATACCTTAAAGGGAATCGTCAAACACCAGGTGGGGATTATCGAACTTTCCTTCCAGCTGGATATCGATGTGGTTTCCGAGATCTTTATCAGGATCAACCTTCAGGGCAAGCCTTTGAATCAGGAGGACTTTGCCATGTCAAAGATTTCGGTCAATGAGGAATTTGACGGGGATTATATCCGCAACACGATCGATTATTTCTGCCATCTTCTCAAGGAGCCTTCTTTCTATGATCTTATGATTCAGGGAGATCCGGACTTTGCCGCTTCCCGCTACGGCCAGGCCCTGGCCTGGTGCAAGGATGCCGGAAGTCTTCTTTACAATCCTTCCTATGCGGACGTGCTCAAGGTCGTTTTGATCTCAAGCTTTGGAAAGACCAGAGTGGGAGATCTGGTTAACCTTCTTTCCGGCAAGACCGGCAGGAGGGGCCAGGTGTCCAGACAGCTGACGGAGGAATCCTTCCACAAACTGGCGGAAGGGGTGCTGGCTTTCGTTAGCGAGAAAAATTTCCGGGGATTCCTTGCTGCCCTGGATAAGGCCGGATATAAGACCGGCAGGTTGATATACTCTCAGTCTGTTCTTAATAATTGTTATGCCATGTACCTGCTTATGGATCGTAAGGGGATCGCGGACAAGGATAAGTCCTCCCTGATCGGCAAATGGATGGCCATGACCCTTATGACAGGCCATTACCAGGGATCCCCGGACAGCGTGATTGCCCGGGATGTGGAAAACATTGAGCGGGAGGGATTTGCTTCTTATCTGGCTCAGATTGAGTCCCTGAGGATGGGAGAAGATTTCTTCGAAAGCGTTCTGCCGGACCGTTTTGCTACCACCACCGCAAGGACTGCACCTTTCCTGGCCTATATGGCAGCTCTTGCTTCAGATGATGTTTATGCTCTCTACAGCAAGGACAGGAAGTTGTCTGACCTTTACGAGGCCAGGACGGAATCCTACCAGATCCTGCCCAAGGCTTTTCTGGCCAGCTGCGGTTTCCGCACCAGGGAGATTTACGGCCAGGTGGCCAATATCACCTACCTTCCTTCTGAGGTTAAAGCGGTCGTTAAGAAGAAATCGCCCGCTCAATACCGGGATGATCTGGATAAGCT
>CAMOVS010000334.1 GCA_946627575.1 uncultured Lachnospiraceae bacterium | reverse complement strand
GGAGGTTTTTTATCAGAAGAAAGAAACGGATCCTATTCCGGCAAACAATACTCTTCTGTCTTCTTCTGGCAACAAGAACACTGTGGAAGTTCCTGAGGGAGTGGACATGACCATGTTACAGAAAGTATTGGCTAATCCTGAGATGGCAGCATTATTAAGTGCGTTGATAAAAGGGATGAGGTCCCAATGACGTTATAACATGCCTCTGGCTCTCCTTGCCAATGGTTTGTTATGTTTTTTCAGATATGGTAAAATAACTATAATAACAGCAATCAGAAAAGGGAATATTTTAGACGCTAAAAGACGAAAGTGAGGGGGATCAAATGAAACAAATACCGATATAAAGAATGATAATGATGCTGACGGCGACACTTTTTGCCGTCATGGCTGCCTGGTTCCTGTCACCGACAGGCATGCAGGTGTATGCAGAGGAAATACTAAACAACAACTCCGGCACCTGGAATAAGGATTCCACCATCGACAACGATGTGACGATCAATGGCGGCGTCACCGTCAACGACAACATCATCCTGACGATTCCTGCGGGCAAGAAGCTGACTGTCAACGGCGGGATCAACGCCACAGGTAAGACGCTGACAGTCGAGGGCAAAGGTAAGCTGATTGTCTGGGGCAGTGACGGCAGTAACGGCAGATCCGGCCATCCCGACGAAGCTGACGACGAGGATGGCAATGTCATTGTCGGTGGCAGTGACGGCAATGACGGTTTAGCCACTGTTACCGGAGGCAACGGCGGTCAGGCCGGCGTATGCGACATCGGCGGCAGCGACGGCAGCAATGTCCAAGCTGTTTCAGGCACCATCACCGCTTCTGACTACAAGACAACCATTAAGGAAAGCGATGACAATAGCAATTGGCATGCTATTAACTCCGGTACCATTTCCTACAAACAGTATGTCAAAGTTGAAACGACGGGCGGCCTCACGATCACAAAATCCGTAAGAGGCGGTGTGACGGAAAAAAAG
Organism: uncultured Lachnospiraceae bacterium; assembly: GCA_946627575.1. GTDB lineage: Bacteria > Bacillota > Clostridia > Lachnospirales > Lachnospiraceae > Anaerobutyricum. Next base: position 1,660 of record CAMOVS010000334.1, on the reverse strand, counting down.
AAATCATCTGTCCCCCTCCTTGCAAAAATGACCGCAAAGGGAAAAAACAGCCTTAAACTGTCCTGGACCAGGATTAAAGGAGCAAAAGGGTATGACATCTTCTTCAACCGGTGCAGCCGTAGTAAAAAACAGACGATTATGAAGCAGACACAGACAGTAAAAGCCGGGGCTCCGCGTATTTGGGTGCGGAAAGGACTCAGGGAGCATACCGCTTATAAAGCCTGCGTCAAGGCTTATGTGATCACGAATGGGAAAAAGCGGTATATCAAAACCAGTCCTGTCGTCCATGCCTTCACCTCAGGATACAGGGGGGATATACCAATCCAAAGAACGTGAAGGTAAACAGGACAGCCTTGTCCCTTACCCCGGGAAAGACCGTTCGCATAAAGGCCAAAGTGATCAAACTGAAAAAGGGAAAGAAGCTCATGTCGGCGAAACACGCAGCCAAACTACGCTACTTCATCAGCAACCCCGGGATTGCAAAAGTAAGCAGGTCAGGCAGGATCACCGCTAAAGGCAAAGGCAGCTGCAAGATCTACGTGATCGCAGTCAACGGCATACGTAAGACCCTGCAGATTACAGTCAAATAGAAATAAGAAACTGTAATCGATCATACAGAAACAAAGAGCCGGAGAGAGATGTGAAATCTTCTTCCGGTTCTTTTAATCATTCTTGTTTAATATTTTGTGTACCCGACTTCCTTGAGAAGCTCTGTCAATGATTCCTGGACTGCTGCGAATTGCCACATGGGAGGGATATCTCTGTTGTGGCAGGCCACATAGTGTCCGGGTTCGTATTCGTAGAATTCCGGCCGGGCTTCCCGGCAGATATCTTTGCAGTATTTACACCGCAGGGCGAACTTGCATCCTTTTTCAGGAATTTCCCGGGTCATCCGCATTTCCTTGAGCTTCTGCCGGCGTTTTTCGTGGTCTTCGTAAACATCGAAGACTGCATCAAGCAGTACCCTGGTATAAGGATGTCGGGCCTTTTCCAGCAGGTCTTCCCGCGTCACGATCTCCACCAGCTCGCCCAGGTACATGATCACGATTCTCTGGCTCAGCTTCTGGATCAGGGCCAGGTCATGCCCGATAAACAGATAGGACAGGCCCTGCTGTTTCTGCAGGTTGATGAGCAGGTCCGCAACCTGGTTCTGGATGGAGACATCCAGGGCACTTGTGGCTTCATCGCACACGATCAGTTCCGGTCGGATGAGGGCGGCCCTGGCGATGGCCACTCTCTGGAGCTGACCGCCGGATAGTTCATGGGGCAGCCGGAGCAGATACTCCTCGGTCAGTCCCACTGAAGCGAGGGCATCCCTGATCACCTCTGCCGCCTCTTTTCGATTCATTTTTTCATAGTTGCGAAGAGGCTCATAGAGATAGTCTCCTACGGTCATTCTGGGGCTGAAAGAAGATATGGGATTCTGGAATACCATCTGGACATTTCTCCTGAATCGGGCTTTCTCCTTCTTGGACAAGCTTGAAAATGCATTTCCTTTCAGGCTGATATCTCCATCGGTGGGAGGATAGGATCCGATTACCATCCTGGCCAGGGTGGATTTTCCGCAGCCGCTCTCACCTACGATTCCCAGACATTCCCCCTCCAGCATGTCAAAGGAGACCTTGTCCACGGCATGAACTTCCTTTTTTCTCCTTCCGTG
>CAMOVS010000333.1 GCA_946627575.1 uncultured Lachnospiraceae bacterium | reverse complement strand
CATAACTACACCCAGATCCCGCCCCAGGGCAAAGGTCATAAAGCAGAGGGCTGCAAACCCGGCCACTGTGGTCACTGAGCTGCCTACAATCGATACAAAGGTCTTGGAAATCGCTTCACCCATGGCTTCACTGCGGTCACTGTATTTCTCCTTGGCTTCCTCGTAGCTGTGCAGAAGAAAAATCGAGTAATCCATAGTCACACCCAGCTGCAGAACCGCTGTCAGCGCCTTGGTAATGTAGGATACTCTTCCCAGAAATATGTTGGAACCCAGATTATAGAGAATGGCCATACCGATCCCCATCAGGAAAAAGATAGGAATCAGCCAGGAGTCCATGGTCAGCTCCAGAACGATCAGGGAGAGGATACCCGCGATAACAACGTACATGGGCAGCTCCTGGAGAGCAATATCCTTGATATCATTAACCACCCCCGCCATGCCGCTGATAAAGCATTGTTTATTGGCGATCTTTCGAAGCTTTACTACCGTATCCATGGTGATATCCGAAGAAGTAGTATCATCATAGAGAACGATCATCATGGTCGCATCATCCTGAAAGAAAATCTTCCGGTATTTCTTAGGCAGCATATCCACGGGAATACTGATATCGGCAATATCATCATACCAGAGAACATCCTTGACATGGTCTACCTTTTCAAACTCCTGACCGAGTTTCTGTACGTCTTTCATCTCCATGTTCTCTACGACCACCATGGAGAAAGCTCCCATGCCGTATTCATCTACCATCCTGTTCTGCCCGTCCACTGTCTCCAAACGGTCCGGCAGATAGCTAAGCAGATCATAATTGACCGGCGTAGCCACAGTGCCGATGACAGAAGGAATCAGCAGGAGAAAGCCTATTACGAGAACCAGCCCTTTATGTCGGGCAATGAACTGACCTAACTTTAACATATTCTATCCCTCTTTTTAGCATCCGGCGAAATCCCGGAACTAAGGGAGTCCGCCTTGTATTCTGATACGATTATATCAAAAAATGACTTTTGGTCAACAGGAAATAACTGACAAAAAATCTCATTAAGCTTCCATGATTATTGTCAGATTGCCAATTGACTTTTGGTCATTTTTAGCAGATAATGAGTTTATCTATCTTTATAATTGATTATTTTTATTTCTAAACCTATCTGTAGAAAGTAATACGAATCTGTAGAAAGTATTAATAATGGGAAAGAGGCGTATGTGATGGGTAAGGTTGAAGCCAATAAAATCCAGAAAAAGAATACTTTATTTGCGACAGCCTTTGAACTGTTTCATGAGAAAGGGTTTGCCAGGACAACCATCTCCGACATTGTTAACAGGGCGGGCCTGGCCAAGGGAACTTTCTATCTGTATTTTAAAGATAAGTATGATATACGCGACAAGCTGATTATACATAAGACCGGTCAGCTTCTGGCCGCATCGCATCATGAACTTCTGAAGAAAAAACCTGCTTCTTTTGAAGAATCCATCCTCCTGGTTGCTGATTTCGTGATTGAGAAGCTTAAGCAGGACAGGGGACTTCTGGCTCTCATCACCAAGAACCTGTCCTGGGGTGTTATGGGAACCGCTTTTCAAAAGAATGTGCCGGAAGAATCCGTCCGCTTTTATGACTATTATCTTGAGATTCTCAACCGGTATCAGATAAGCTGCACCGATCCCGAGCTTATGCTTTTTACCATCCTTGAGCTGGTGGGTTCTACTGCCTGCAGCTGTATTCTCTATGAGCAGCCGGTATCCATCGATGCCTACAAACCCTATCTGCACCGGGTCCTGCGAAGCACCATCCGGTCTTTTAGTAAGAACCAGGATATGGAGGAATCTTCCCATAACAAAACCCCGGCAACATGATAAGTTGCCAGGGTTTTGCTTCTTCTAATAGGGAATAATAGTATTAATATGGAATAATCATTTCTTTCTCTGTCAGGATCCTGTCCACGGGCAGGTCATAAGGACCTGTGGGCAGAGGATCCACAATCTGCCGGGCGTAGGCAGCTCCCATAGTATAAAAACCGGGATGGCCGGCCAGATACCTGTCATAGTATCCGCCGCCGTAGCCTAAACGATAGCCCTTTCGGTCAAAAGCCAGTCCCGGCACCAGCATGAAGCCCGGATCCACAGCAAGCTCTGTCCCTGCTTTCGGTTCCGGAATCCCCCATATGCCGGGAACCAGGTCATCCCAGGACCGGATCCGGTAGAAATTCATCTCCTTCTCCTCAATTCTCGGAACCGCTATAAAGACTCCTTCCTGCAAACAATAGCGAATCAGTCTTCTGGTATCCGGCTCGGAGCCAAAGGATACAAAGGTATAGACCCAGGCGGCCGTCCGGAATTCTTTTTGAGAAAACAGGCGGTCTAAGATCATCCTGTCTGCCTTCTCCCTGTCATCCGCAGACATAGCGTCCCTGACATGACGAAGCTTTTTACGCAGCTTCTTTTTATCTGCATGGAAATCATCGGGTTCAAGAATCTTTTCTTCTTCTGCCTTCTCAGCTGTCTTTCTTACTTCTTTTTCCATATTTTTCTCCAAGATTGGTAATGGAACCATCCTTTTCCTGAATGGAAATATTATCGAGGGACCCTCTCAGGTTCCTTCGAATAGCCATGATGTAGGCTTTCCGCAGTCTCTTCTGTTCCTCTTCCTCTTCGGGGGTAAG
>CAMOVS010000332.1 GCA_946627575.1 uncultured Lachnospiraceae bacterium | reverse complement strand
CCGCCCGCATTCGTGAAAAGATGAATAAGCGCCAAGAATAATCGGAGATATGATATAGTGACAACACTAGATACATTACAGTTTAATAGCCATGGAAGGGGACATTATGTATTAATCACTATTTAAGCAGCTCTCCGGAGCATCTTCATCAGAAAGGCCCGTTCCTGGTCTGACAGTCTTTCCAAGATCCGGGCTGCTTCCGCCTGGTCTCCTGCTTTAAGCACTGCTTTTGCGATACCTCTGCCTATTCCTGTGGAACAGCCAGTGACAAACCATGTTCTTATCTGCCTCCTCTTGTGTAACAGCTTCCGCATCCTGGTCAAATCTCATTTTTTTGATCATCCGTACTTTGTGAGATTTCTGTCTTTGAGTTTTCGGAATCTGACGGTTTCTTTTCTGCCTGATTGCTGCCGCATGCGGCTAGAGACAGGATCATGAATAGGGACAACCTGAATCCGTGAAGTTCATTTCATAGATTCAGTAAAAACCCGCTTGTTTCCTGTATCTTTTAATGTTTTTTCATTACTGGCTGATTCACCTGTCAGGTGATAAGTTTTTCTGGTATAATTACTCTAAAGAATTCTATCAGAGGTGCCATTACTATGAAAAAACATTCATCTGCTAACCTTAACAAGAGTATTAAGATCGAATTTACCAATGAGCGTATCATTCCTGCCGGAGGCCTTTCTGTTGTTGGTGCCATCCTGGCTAAAAGTGACTTTACCAAAAGGCTTAACCGGATGGATGTTACAAAGAACCGGTCCCAGCACCAGATTAAAAATGGTGATATCATCCTGACTTATATTGGGATGCTCTGTATGGGTAAACCCGATTTTGAAGCAGTCCATGAGATGGATGATGATCCTGATTTCTATAAACTGGCACTTGGTATCACCCGTTCCATCCCATCTGAGGAGACCCTCCGACAGCGAATGGACCTGATCGGTGACAGCCTCCGGGATCAGATCCTTGAAGAAAACCTTCGTATCCTGAAGGCAAATGGCATTCAACCCAGCGAGCTTCCAAATGGATATGTCCCGGTTGATATCGATGTTACACCGATGGATAATTCCAAAACAAAGAAGGAAGGTGTATCCCGCACTTATAAAGGATTTGATGGATATGCTCCCATCATGGCATATATTGGAACAGAAGGTTATGCCATCAACTTCCAGCTGCGTCCCGGCAAGCAGCACAGCCAGAATAGAACCGTGGGATTTCTTCAGGAAACCCTGAAACTCTGCAGGCAGTTGACCGATAAACCATTACTCATCCGCCTGGATTCCGGTAATGATTCCATTGATAATGTTGCAGTTCTCATTGAGGAAGGATGCTACTTTATCATCAAAAGGAACCTGCGCCGTGAAAGTAAGGACGGCTGGTATGATATGGCTAAAGAGCACTGTTGTAATATCACTTCTCCCCGGGAAGGGAAGACTGTCTATATAGGAAGTGACTGGAAAAATGTCACAAGCAGGGAATTCCAAAAGGAATTTACCCTCAGGGCCGGTTACGAGATCATGGAGAGAACGATCGATAAGTATGGCCAATACTTGTTGATACCGGAGATCGAAGTCAATACCTGGTGGACAAATCTTGGACTTTGTGACCAGGATATCATCGACCTTTACCATGCCCATGGAGAATGTGAGCAGTTCCACAGTGAGATCAAGTCTGACATGGATGTGGAACGCCTCCCTTCAGGGAAGTTTGAAACTAACGCACTGGTCCTTGAACTGGCCATGATCGCCTACAACATACTCAGGATGATCGGTCAGGGTACAATTGGCGGACGCACACCCTGGCAAAAACGGAGTGTGAAACGGCGCCGCATCCGGACTGTGATCAGCAACCTGGTGATGATGGCCTGCCATATCACCACACATGCAAGACAGATCACGATGGGGCTTGGCAGAAGCAATGTATGGAGGCATGTGTTTGCCGATGTATTCCATAAATTCACAGCTGTTACAGCATAAATTCGATGAGTCTTAAAAAGGCTTTATTTCGTGCACCCTTTTTTAGGAAAACTGCAAAACAGGGCCTATACAGGTGCAGCATGACAACAGAATAATAAGCAACGAATCCGTAATTCCGGTGTTCTAAGCGACCCGGAATTCACTTAAGTGTGAACTTCACGGATCCAGGTTTATATCATGTTTTCCAATTATTTACCAGTGTGGGTTTACAATTAATTCACATTAATTATCTTATTTCAGCAGGAAAGCGTATCAACGAAAATCTATTTGATACAATTTTCTCTGACCATTTGGTCTTTGAAACAATTTTTTGGTCATTTGGCAAAATTGATTACTCAAATATTGATTTATCTGTTATACTACAAGTAATATCCAGCGTGGAGTGGCTCCGGGTTTGAACACTGCCGAAGTAACGGACATCTGAATTCCGGGTTTGAACATTGTCGCTAATGTGGTGCATAATTATTATTTCTGAAGATAACCGGAGATATACGGTGCCAGCTCCGGGCTATGACTATAACAGGGGAACAGGATGGTTGGAAATGAAAAGTCGTATATCAGGAGATTTAGATTATGAAATTTTCTTTGAAGAAGAAGACGACACTGCTTGTTGTTTCGATTGCTGAGTATGTCATTGCTGGCTTGTGCATCTGGCAATGCGAAGCAGGAGAAGG
>CAMOVS010000331.1 GCA_946627575.1 uncultured Lachnospiraceae bacterium | reverse complement strand
ATATGGTCAAGAAGATTTATCAAAAGAAGGAGAGGCATTGCTGGACCAGATCCTTTCCGGTCTCGATAAGTTCGTGAAAGATCCTGATGTCGGGCAATCAATATCGACGATAAGCATTTGTTCTTATACATCCCTGCTAGATCAGAAAACAGCCAGCCGGCTATCTCAGGAGAGAGCAGACTCCATCTGCCAATATGCCTGGAAGAAATATGGAAAAGAAGAAGGAAGTCTCGGATCATTGTTAAAGCCTGCAGGCTGTGGAGTCACTGATTATCTTTCCGTCTCTGACCATGAAAACCATATGGGACCCTTTATCGAGATTCACTGTTATTATAATCCTGAATCTGACCTCTTAGCCGGACAGTATATGGAAGATGCGGTGACAACGATTAAAGAATTGGGAGACCATCTCTACATGGATCCTGATCAGGAAGGATTCACCCAAAATGCCCGGGACATAGCCGACTACTACAAGGGAGTCTATGGCGACCGTTCTTATAGTATAAAGAATCTGGATCTTAGCTGGGACCTTCCGGAAGGGTGGCATTTTGCCAATGACCAGGAACTTGCCGTCCTCAACGGAGGAACCGCTCCGGATATACTGAACGCCGGGAACTCCATCTATGTCATGGCTGCTTACAGCAAAGACTACAGCTCCATGGCACATATCCGCATGTATCCGGGCCAGATTCTGACAGGATACAGTGAAAATGAAGAAAAAAGCATCGTCCAGACCATGCATAAGTCTATATTGACAGACCTGGACGAATACGCCAAAGATATCACAGATTCACTGGAGATAGACACTAAAAATGGAGAGGAAGAGTATCGGTCTGAATTCACTTACACAGATGGAGACAGGGTCTATCACAGAAAGATATCATACATCATCAAGGAAGATCTGCTTGTCCTCATCAGTGAGATCATGAAAGAGTAAACAATAAGCAAAAAGCCTGTCTGAACTCATCACAAGTCAGACAGGCTTATCTCTCTCATCTGATATACTAGTCCCTCAACGCCAGCTTATCATCAAGCTTATCATCAGATATGGCGGTTCTGCAGCCCAGATCATTAAGCTTCTTCAGCTCCTCTGCAGTCGTCACAGTGTAGACGCCGCATTGGACTCCCTTGTCCCGGAACAGGCCAACCTTTTCCTCCGCATGATCCTCCAGGCAGGTCATATAAAGGAAAAGAACCTCCTCGACATGGTTCTCCCCACACCAATCGGCAAGGGGGCCAAGCTTGTCCATCGTGGACTTCCCGGTGATTATGCCAAAATGAAGGTCATAATGACCGACAAATCGCTTTATATTCCTCTTACCTGCAAAGACAATGGTTCTTGCCTGCATATGGTAATCCTTAAGCAAGGCCTCAATTTTAGCGATCATCCTTTCCTCTATAGTATAACCATGATCTACATCGTCTTTCATATGGATATAAAGCCAGCCCGGATGGAGAGAAGCAAGTTCAAGGACCTCCTCCAAAGTGGGGACCGGCGATTTACCGTCTAACAAGTACTGGTCTCTGTTATCCATAGTAAGATCCCATACATACAGATTCTTCCCCGTCAGACGCAGGAGAGTCGTATCATGATGAACAAATATCGTGTGATCACGACCTTCATAGACATCCAGCTCAATCCCTGCAAAGCCCTTGTCATAGGCATCAGAGAAAGCATCTAAAGTATTCTCCGTATATTGAGCCGCATAGCCCCTATGGGCGATCAGATTGGTACGGACAAGATCAGCAGACTCCGGGGCAGCCATTCGCGGAGCCATCATAAGCAGACTGGCAACAGCAGCCAGCATACGTGCAATCATATTCATAATTATGATCCTTTTCATATATCATCAAATCATTAACGATTTAGATTATATAACGAAATGAGATATAAAGGAAGATGCTCCTGATGGCGAATAATGAACCTTTCACCCATTGACAAAAGTATAAAAAAGTATAAAATATTCTCAAAAGTATAAAAAGGTATAAAAGATTATAAAAAGTATAAATCTTTAGAGAAAGGGTGTGAAAATGCAAAATCCATTTACGACAACCTTCAGCAAGGCTCCGGAACAGACATATATTATAACAGAAGAACCTACTGAGATCATAGACAATTTCAGTTATGACAACCCTTCCGAATCTGTCTATAAGATTACCGGAGTTCGTGGCTCCGGGAAAACCGTTATTTTAACCAAAGTGGAGGAAGCATATTCATCGGAAGAAAATCTGGAAAGAGGCTGGCTTGTTTATAGGTTATCACCATCAAGAGATTTGTTACAGCAGTTAGCAGCTTTTCTCTACAAAGAATCCTTTATTAAAGAAATCGAAACGGAAAAGGGCTTTTCATTGAATGCAAGTTTTTTAGGCAGCGGTGCCGGAATTGGCCTAACCAAAACATCCTCCGAACAATTGTTCGACGTGGGCGTTGAGCTTGACATGATGATCCAGTCCGCCGAAAAAAACGGAAAAAAATTACTAATCGGAATCGATGAGGTTTCAAGAACCCCGCACATGATTGCATTTGCTTCGGAATTTGGCAAATGGCTCCGTGCGGGCTATCCGGTTTATCTTGTATGTACCGGTCTTTACGAAAACATCAACGAATTGAGCAATGTAAAAAATTTAACATTTTTCCGAAGAGCTACAACTATAAAA
>CAMOVS010000330.1 GCA_946627575.1 uncultured Lachnospiraceae bacterium | reverse complement strand
CAATAAGGGTGGCGGAGAGCCTGCAGGCTATGGAAGCTCCGGACTGTATGGTGACAGCTATGACTCTATGTCATATGAGGGATCCAGGGACGATTCCTATGAAAGATCAAACGATCGGTCACAAGATGAACTGTATAAAGAACCCTATGGCAGGCCTGGTGATGGATTATATGAGAATTCACACGCAGGCTCATACGATAGAGCTTATGACAGGGATCGTGGCTATGTACCTCCCAATGGACATGTACCGCCCACTCCGCCTATGAAAGATCGCAGACAGGGGAATATATTAAAAGGGGTTGCTATAGGCCTGTCCATCGCTATCTTTTGTCTTGCCGTTTTTCTGGTCGTGAGTGCTGTCTTGAGAAATAAGCGTGGAAGTGATGACGGCCAGGAAGCGAAGACGGTGGAGAGCACTGCTTCCAACAAGGCTGATAATGGCGATGGTCAGGAAGCCGGATCCCAAACGGACCAATCTGATGAGGACCTTTCTTCAGATGAAGAAGGGGGAGAGTATGATGAAGCCGTCGGTGGTGCCGGATCGGATGAGTATGAGGAATCCGGCAGTGATGACGGGTATGAAGAAGACAATAATTATTATTTCCCGTCTAATGTTACAGAGGATCCGAGTACCGGGCATCATTATGCTTTTTATGATTATAAAGAGGAAGGCCTGGCCAAAGACTTTGATGCCTGGGAGCACTTCTGCCAAGAGCAGGGCGGGCATCTTGCTGTTATCAGTAATCAGGAGGAGAATGACTTTATATATAACTACCTGAATGAGTATGGAAGGAAACTGGCATTTTTCGGATATACGGATCAGTGGGGTGAGAATGATTGGGAATGGGTGAATGGTGAATCGAGTTCCTATGAGAACTGGGCACATGGTCAACCAAATAATGGGACAACCACCAAACAGAAAAAAGCGGAGAATTACGCCCAATTTTCCAAGGATACTCTTGATGGACGGTGGAATGATTCTCAGATTGGAGTGAACTCCTGGCTGTTTATCTGTGAGTGGGATGATTAAAGAGCAGCTAATAGATCTAAGAGTCAGAATCAATCTGCTTTTGTTTTCACCAGCTTTTCCAAAAAAGGAATTGCCAGCTATAGTAATTCGTGCTAATCTATATCCCGACATGTCTGTTAGGACCTGCCCGGCAAATCGATCGGGCTGCTCCTCAAAGAAACCGGCATGTCGGGATATTTTTGAGTTTATCATGAAAGGGAGAGTCGCTAGGATGGATACAGAGAAAAGAAATGATCAGACGATTCCTTCGGGGGAGCCTCAGATGAAGGAAAACAAGATGGGGACCATGCCCATACCCAGGCTGCTTTTTTCCATGGCAGTGCCTATGATGATATCTATGCTGGTCCAGGCCTTATATAATGTAGTTGACAGTATCTTTGTGGCCCAGCTGAGCGAGGATGCCTTGACTTCTGTGTCTCTGGCCTTTCCCATGCAGAATCTGATGATTGCCGTGGCGGCAGGCATCGGTGTCGGTACCAATGCCATGCTGTCCAAGAAGCTGGGGGAGAAGGAGTTTAAGACGGCCAGCAGTGCTGCAGTGCATGGTATCTTTCTGTGTGCTATAGCTTATGGGGTTTTTGCGGTTTTTGGCATCTTTTTTACCCGCACCTTCTTCCTGGGGCAGACGGATATTCCCGTCATTATTGATGGCGGGGTGGAGTACCTGACTACCATCTGCATCCTTTCCTTCGGCCTCTTCGGCCAGGTGATCATGGAGAGGCTGCTTCAGTCTACGGGAAAGACTTTTTATTCTATGATTACCCAGGCAACGGGTGCCATTATCAATATTATACTTGATCCCATGTTGATCTTCGGCCTGTGCGGCCTGCCCAGGATGGGCATCCGGGGCGCGGCGGTTGCTACCGTATTTGGGCAATTTGTGGCGACCATGCTGGCTATTTATTTTAATGTTAAGAAGAATAAGGAGATCAGTCTGTCCTTCCGGGGCTTCCGTCCCAGGGCTAATATGATCGGGCGGATTCTCTATGTGGGTGTTCCTTCTATTATTATGGTTGCGATTACTTCGGTGACCATATTTGGATTGAACCGGATTCTGATGCAGTTTTCTTCCACGGCAGCGGCCGTACTCGGAGCTTATTTTAAACTGCAGAGCTTTATCATGATGCCGGTATTTGGCCTTAATAATGGTATGATCCCCATTGTGGCCTATAATTACGGTGCCCGAAATGAAGACCGGATTATGCAGACGATCAAGCTGAGTGTGATCACAGCCATGGTCATCATGGCCTTGGGAATCGCCCTTCTACAGATCTTCCCGGCCCAGCTTCTCATGCTCTTCAATGCTTCATACCATATGCTGTCCATCGGCGTGCCGGCCCTGAGAATTATCAGCCTGAGTTTTATATTTGCAGGCTATTGCATTGTCTTATCTTCGGTTTTCCAGGCCTTTGGAAAGGGCATGCTCAGCATGGTGGTATCCCTTATGCGCCAGCTGGTGGTTCTGCTTCCGGCAGCTTACCTTCTGGCGAAGACAGGCTACGTCAACAATGTTTGGTGGTCCTACCCTCTGGCAGAGTTAATGTCGGTCGTGCTGTGTACCATTTTCCTGATCAGAATCCATAAAACCATCATCAGTAAGCTTTGAAAAAGACAAGAAAGCCATCCCGGCGC
>CAMOVS010000329.1 GCA_946627575.1 uncultured Lachnospiraceae bacterium | reverse complement strand
AGGGCAGCCCCCCTCCTCGGCTTCGATTGCCAGAGGATCCGGCAGGATCGCCGCCTGAATGTCACTCCCCTCAATGACAGCATCCAGCCGGAGGGTCAGTTTGGGAATGTTGACAAGCTCCGTCTGGGAAATGTCCACACCAAGATCCTCCAGATACCGGGTTACCAGATACTCCATCATGGTGTTCTCAGAGATGCCAATCTTTTTTCCGGTAAGGTCTGCCGGCTGCTCCACACCCCCGTCCGGTGTGCTGACCACAAGAAAACGTCCCTCCTGCGGAGTGCCGCCAAGAGCCATGGCCACCGCCTTCATTCCGTCCTCTCCGGCCGCTTTATTGATCAGGCTCTGGACGATCATGTCCGTCATCATCCCATCCAATTCTCCCGCTTCATAGGCAACAGACTGATCCGAAGCACTGGAAAACTCCACGATCTCTACATTCAGACCCTGCTCTTCAAACAGGCCCAGGTCAGCTGCTGCATACAGGGGAAAACTATCCGCAATCCCCAGCACGCCGATCCGGATCCTGTCCGGATATGCTTTCGCATCTTCTCCTCCGGTCTCTGCCCCCTGCGTCTGCGAAACCTCTTGCGTATCTTCTGAAGGCGCTGTACTTCCGGACGGAGAAGAAGATGCGCCTCCCCCGCAGGCTGTCAGCCCGAGGCAGGCAAGTATCCCTGCCAGAAACATCATACGGTGACCCCATCTGCTGCTATTCTTCATGATAAACAAACCTTTCCTTTATTTATTCTATTATATATCTTCTATTCCTCTAACCGGACCATCAGACTTTGCCCGCAGCCTGCATGTCTTCGTCGTTAACATCAGATTCGGCAGGCCGGGCCAGTAAAGAAGCAAGTACCCTGCGCAGCGCTGCAGGATCCAGCGGCTTGGCGATATGTCCATCCATGCCTGCCTCCATGGCCAGCTGCTTATCCTCTGCAAAAGCATTGGCAGTGACCGCTATCACCGGTATCCCGGCGGGATAGGGTGCGGAGAGCCTGCGGATCCTGCGGGCCGCCTCATATCCGTCCATAACCGGCATCTGAATGTCCATCAGTACAGCGTCAAAATATCCCTTTTCCGAAGCTGCCAGCATCTCCACGGCCTCCCGGCCGTTGGCTGCTTCTTCCACGCACAGGCCCATCTGCTCCAGCATCAGCCGCCCAATCTCCCGGTTGATCGCCACATCCTCAGCCAGGAGAACTCTTCTCCCTTCTCCGCATCTGCAGACATCTTCTGCTCTTTCCTGAACAGCCGCAGGAGCGGCAGGAGGATTACAGACAGTTAAGGGCAGATAAACGGTAAATGTGGTCCCCTGTCCCGGAGCGGTCCGGACATCAATCCTTCCCTTCATCAGATCGACAATGCTCTTCGTGATGGCCATGCCCAGTCCGGTCCCCTGGATCCCGCTCACGGTAGAAGTTCTCTCCCTCTCAAAGCTCTCAAAGACACGGGAAGCAAACTCCGGCGTCATCCCGATCCCGGTATCTGACACCTGGATCCTATAGGAGGCAGACTGTCCTGAAGAACAGGCAGGCTCTTCCCCTTTCGGTTCCCTCATCCCTGTTCCTGCAGTCTGAGGAGATTTCCCTGCATCCTCCTGAACGATGCTGACTCTTACCCGTCCGCCGGCCGGCGTAAATTTATAGGCATTGCTGACCAGATTGAGCAGAATCCTCGACAGACGCAGGCGGTCAAACACTGCATACCGGTCCCGGATCCCTGAGGTATCCACCTGAAAATCCAGCCTCTTTTCCTGCATCTGACCGGCAAACATATCCTGGACTGCATCAAAGACCTCCGTCAGACTTCCCGGCTCCTCTTCCAGCTCCATCTTTCCGCTTTCAATCCGGCTCATCTCCAGAATATCATTGATCAGATCCAGCAGGGCCTGACCAGACCGCCCGATTTTATCCAGGTAATCCCTGGCCTCTTCCGGAGATAATTCCCGGCTTTTTGCCAGGCTGGCATAGCCGATGATGGCATTTAATGGAGTCCGGATATCGTGAGACATATTTGACAGAAAGAGGCTTTTGGAGACACTGGCCTGCTGGGCAGCTTTCAGAGCAATCTTCAGCTCCTCATCCTGCCGGATCCGGTCTGTCAGCCGCTGCATCAGCCGCAGAATGGCAAATACAAACACGCTGCCGCCAAACAGAATCCCTCCTACGATCAGATCGGGCTCCCCCAGCAGCCCGACTGCCAGATATCCGAATAAGAACAGCACAAGCAGAAGGATCGGGAGACGAAGGCTGAAGCTTTGTCCTTCTTCCCATCCCCAGAAGCCTTTGATATTCTTCTCAAAGCGGAGATATAAGATGATGTTGACCAGCATAATCAGACTGCCGGCATACACCATTCCGTAAATGATCCAGTCGCTTTTCATCCTATGCGCTTCCTTATACTAAAGCAGTTTCAGGCATCATCCTGCGCAAAACCCTGATTATCTTACCGCATCAATCCTTATAGTTGTGGACTTTATCCAGCAGCTCATTTTTCAGATCCCAGAGCTTCTGGGACAGATCCACATGAATCTCCTGGGGATTGACAAGACGCTTGGACTCTTCCCAGAGCGTATCCTGTTCCTTCAGGCAGTAATCCCGGATCTCCATGACAGAGGGAGATGTATATACACTCTTTCCTTTCCGGATGACCGGCACCAGGAGCT
>CAMOVS010000328.1 GCA_946627575.1 uncultured Lachnospiraceae bacterium | reverse complement strand
CCGGGGTCATGTGTATGGAAATGACCGACGGCTTCCCTGAAAGCTTCATCTTCAGAAAACTAACCGGGTCAACTGTATGGACATGGAGCAGGTCACAATGCCTTGCTCTTCGATTCACATACAAAGAAAAATCCCTCTTCCCATAATCTTTCAGCAGGCGCATCAACTCTGTATAGGCACTCCCAACACCCTGACCTTTTACAGAGGTCGCCGTTCCCAGCATTCCAAGTTTTATCATAATCCAGATCCTTTAATCATATTCGTTTACTCCTGTATATCCCATCAAGAAACCTTATCAAGCCCCTGCAGGCTGATTCTATATACTCATCAGGCTTCCTGCCCATCTTTTTGATCCATAAAAATATAGTCTTCCGCATTCAATGAAAATCTTCCGTTTTTCCAGGTGACATAGGCAAGCACCGAGGCAAAGGTGACCACTTCCGTGATGCAGTAGGAGATCCAGACCGCATCCGAATCGAGAATTCCGGCCAAAGCCAGGGCCGGCAGCACGATAAAGACAAAGTTCTCAAGAATGCAAAAAACATTGGAAAGGACGATCTTTCGCATGCCCTGGGTATAATTGATAAAGGCCGTATTCACAGCATAGAGGAGCAATCCCAGACAATAAAAGCGAAGGCCCCTGCATGCCAGTTCTGCCATCTCCCTGCTGTCGGCCCCTGCGAAAACCCCTGTAATCACCCGGGCAAAGGGGAAGAAGACCAAAAAGAGAACCGCTCCGGTAACCAGAGCCATTTTTGCCGTGATCTCCACCAGTTCCCTGGCCATAACCCGGTCCTCCTTTCCGGAAACAATACCGGCAAACATGGAGCAGGTCATGCCCAAACCAACCATAGTACAGGAAGTGATATTCATGATGGTATTCAACACACTTAAAGCCGCTGTGGCCGTAACAGCGTACACCGTTCCCAACATGATTCCGTTCAGGACCCTGTTACGCAGCATGGCCGACGCCGCACCGACAGCTGACGAAGATCCGATCCAGAAAACCGATTTCAACTCCCGGAAGCGAAGATTCTTCAAAGACAGATGGAATACAATATCCTTCTTTCTAAAATGCAGGAGCATGATTCCCAGGGCGATGGTGTAGCTGATGGAAGTCGAAAGACCCATGCCCAGCATATCACCGTGAATAACAAGGGCATTCAGGAGATCTCCAAATATATCCAGAATGGTCATGGCCGCAACCGCCACAATAATCCGGTTGGGATCGTTATCCAAACGCATCAGGCCATTAAACTCAAACAGAAGAAGAACAGCCGGTATCGAAAAGAGCATCCCAAGCAAATATTCGGAAGCCAGGGGAAGGAGACCGGCAGATTTCCCAACAGCGCCAAGCATCCGGCAAAAATCATCGCGAAACAAAAAAAGCATTCCCATCAGAAATACAGACAGGAGGACCGTTGCCACCATGCATTCGGAAAAAGCCCGACGGGCGCCCTTCTTGTCTCCGGCCCCGAGGTATTTCCCACATACCACCTGGGACCCACTGGATAAAATGCCGCTGAAAACCATAATCAAATTCGTGATAGGGGTAACCAAACCATAAGCTGCCATTCTCTGGGTGCCCAGGAACCGGCTGATGACAATGCCATCCACCACAATGCCCAGCATGGCCATCATAGAAGCAACCACCATGCCAACCATATTTTTCAGAAAAGCTCTCGGCATATTATCTATGTCTGTCATATCTGCTTCTCGTCCTCCATCACACCATTTCCTGTAATCATACTACAAAATGAGAAAAAAATCATCAATGAATTTCATTGTCAGGATACCAGTCCTGAATCTGATCATCCGGTATCTCAAAATGCTGGTAGTCCTTTCGGTCCGTCCACTCTCCGCCCCATTCAAAACCATGTTCCGTAAAAAGCTTATAGCACAGATCTCCTTTTTCGATCTTATAATCAAAGGACTCATCCCGGTCCAGGTAGGGCTCTCCCGTAACCGGTTCTACGATCCGTTCCCCATCCACCACTTTGGTGTAAGGATTGTATAGAGTATTAATGTCGACCGCCAGCCCGAGGCCATGCTTGGAAACCTTCCGGGTATGGGAAATAAAGCGGAAATTAAAAGAAGAAGAATTATTATCCTCCATGGATTTCTCATCATCGGCATCGTATTCATCGACCAGCCGTATTTTTTCGATGGGATAGTCCTCTTCGTATAATTCTCTCAGAATGTCCAGCACATCCTGTGCGATATGCCGGTTGACAACCATTTCTCCCTGGTGGGTCTGTCCCCGGATATCTTTATGAAGAACATGAAGATAGCGGAGGTCCTCCCGGGCTATAGTAGCATCCGCTTTATAGGATTTGCCTTCCATCCTCTCAAAAATCTCATCCGTTATTTCAGAAATGTAGAATTCATTTTCCCGATCTTTCACCGCCTGCTCCTCAAGTGACTCTTGTCCGGCCGTGGTCTCCTCCCGGTCATTATCTGTCTGATTCCCTGCCTGATTTTCTGCCTGACTCTCTGTCTGGCTCTCCGACTGACTCTCTGTCTGCTTCTTTGCACCCTTCTTGCCGGTGGTTTCTTCCTGTCCGGTCGACCGGGTATCCGGAATCGACACTGTCTCTGATTTGCCGCATCCCACAGGGGTCATGGCCAAAACCAGACCCAGGAATAAAGCCAGCCCTGTTTTCTTTTTAATCAT
>CAMOVS010000327.1 GCA_946627575.1 uncultured Lachnospiraceae bacterium | reverse complement strand
ATCATATACAAAGAAAATTACATCGTACTCATTCACGATTTCCAGAAGGGAACCGGCCTCCTCGGGCACCGGATAAGAATCATAGGATTTATGAGCTTCTCTTATGGTGCAAAAGATGTGTACCCTATCTTCCGAAGATGAATTCTCCCCTTCCGGCCCGGTGACCGGGTTTTGCCCGGCAGAACTGTCCCCATCTCTTATTCTGATACCATTATACATCACGCCTCCGCAAATCTGTAACGGTTTGCTTTCAATGATGTACTTCTCTCTTATCAGGGTTCCTTTTGGCAGAATCTGAGTCCCATAGGACGTCGAATTCTTGCTTCCCAGTATGATAGCCTGGTCCCGGGAACCCAGATAAAGAATGGTGCCTTCCGGGATATGGATGGTAGCTTCCCTGGGAAAGGGGAGTCCATCTTCCAGGATCATTCCCTGATCTGACATGTCACGGACTCCGAACAGGCGGTTTACCGGATCAAAGAAAACACTGGCGTGAACCGGACTGACTTCTTCTCCCTGCAAAAGCAGATCACACTGGTCCTCATCGCTCCCGATCAGGAGTCTCTGGTCACTAGAACAGGGAAGTACTTTTCCTTTTTTTGCTCCTTTTATTACGCGGATCAGACTGAAATCTCTCATTTTCATATCCTTGTTTATGATTAGCTTCCAAAACGGATCAAAGGAAATAGGCAATCCTTCTTAATAGACGGATCCGTCATCGTAATCATCTTCATAGTAGCCGTCATCTTCTTCTTCATCGGAATATAATTCGCTTTCATCATGGACATCCTTGTCATGATCTTCCAGGTATTCCATACCATCAACGGAGGATACCGATGCCTCACCATTTTCATGCTTGTAGATGGGACCGACAGATGTATTATTATCAATGCGCAGCTGGAATGTATTATATTCCGTCAATCTCTCATAGACTTTGAATATGGAGCTCCCTGACCGGGTCTGGGCCCGGTAGCTGTCGCCCCGGTCAAGGGTGTAGACAATATAGTCCTCACCCCCATACTCTTGTTCTTCAAAGTTTTTGTTATTACCGTTATTATAATAGGACTTCTCTTTCTCCGTTCCCATTATGCTGTCCCGGCTTCGGTCTCTCTCAATATAATAGGAAAAGGTTGTCGTAATCTTCACATACTCTCCTTTTCCTGATACCGTAATCTCTGTGCCGGAAGCATCCGTGATCTGCTCATCGTAGACGCTGGACAGGCCCGGCAGGTTTTTATAATCATCGTAGGCCTGGCTGTCTTTTTCCAGATAGTCTTTCATGGCATTAAAGACCCGTGAACTGGCGCTGCAATCCGAATTGAAGGCTTCTACAAAGTCCTTCATATATTGCTGGGCGGCATTCTGAATCATTTTCTCAGGATTTGTCCCCTGTTGGGCGGTAAAGCCCTTGCTTCCGTCACGATTTCTAACATGGAGTATATAGAGACGGTTTTTGCTGTAATTATCTGCCTTGCCGGGAGTGAAGGTCAGCTGATATTTGGCTTCATCTCCATCAACGATCAGATCAGCCACTCTCAAATCCTTGATATATTTTTGCTCTCCGTCCTCTCCTACCTGTTCAATCAGGCTGAAATGAGCGTCAGACATCGCTTTGCCATCGACGGTATAAGTGTTGGCATCTGCAGAGAAGTCCAGGGTCTCAGGCATGAATTCTTCCGGAACAAGGATGGCCTTTGCTGAAAAGTTGGCTGGATCTTCGTCATCGTTCATGATCTTTTTCTCAAGGTCTGCATAGCCCTCGATATCTGCTTTGGCATCTTTAAAGTATCTCTTGTCCGTGTGGGTATCATAATCCTGCTCAAACTGATTCAGCTTATCCTGTTCCCCTTCTATAAGGAATTCTTCCTCGTATTTGCCCTTTGCTTCCTCAAAAGACTTGTCCAGTTGTTCTTTCTGGTTCTTGGCCAGAGTATCATCGTAGGTCCGGAACTCTTCCTTGCGGGACTTCAAAGATGAAATCTTCTGTTCGTTGCTCAGATTCTCATCGTCTTTGGTCTTTTTTGCCGCATCATAGAAATCCTGGCCCTTCCAGTCTTTAAGAGCATCGTCCAGGTACTGGTCTTTCTGCCTGGTATAGATTGCTTTAATCTCAGAGAAATGCTGGTCAATCTCATTCTGCTGTTTTTTCTCAAGCCGCTGATTGGATATAAAGAACCAGACACCGGTACCCACGATAAGAATAAGGGCGATCAAGCCGGCAATGATAGGCCAGATAGGGCGCCCGGGTCTGTCTGCGTCCAAATGATTCTGAAATGATATTCCCCCGTCAGGATAGGCAGGGTCACGGCGGCCTGCGGATGCCTGCCCCTGTGATTCATGAAATCGATAGCCACATCCTGAACAAAAGGCCGACAGGTCATCCATCTCCTTGTTGTGGCATATTGGACAAATCTTCATACAGCTTCCTCCCAACTAAATCTTACTGCTTATATTATCATAAAATACCGAAAAAAGGAATTCCATATAATCTATGGAATTCCCTTTTCTCTGCTTTTCATTCTTTTCATTAAGCCGGCAAAAAACTGTCCCTTTTTACTCTTCTACGGCTTCCTCTTCTTCTGCCTTGTCTTCCCTTTCCGGGAGACTCTCTTGCAGACACTCCTCTGCTGATTTGACGGCTTCTCCGCCCGCCTCTGCCTCATCCGCCGGCACTTCT
>CAMOVS010000326.1 GCA_946627575.1 uncultured Lachnospiraceae bacterium | reverse complement strand
CCAAGGATGAAAGCAACAGATTTCAGCAGCTCACGATCACCAAGAAGAAACTCCATGATTATTTCGGGCTTAGAGCGCACCCGATACGCTTTTGAGCACCACCTGTTCGCGGGATAGCACCACCTTTATATTTTAAATATCGTTTCGCGCAATAGCACCACCTTCATTAGAATGGTTTAGGGACTAAACAGTCTCAAATCTTAATGAAGGGAGGCCAATGCTATGGCCAAAAAAATCAATGTGAAGCTCATACTTGAGCTTCGGGATGCGGGCATGTCCCGTAACGGGATCGCATCCACACGCCACATGTCAAGGCATTCTGTCAGTGACGTTTTCCATCTGGCGGATGAAAGGGGCATCACTTACAAAGATGTTCATTTCCTTGACGAAAAAGATGTCTACCGTATGTTCTATCCGGATAAGTTTGCGGTGGACGACCTATATAAGGATCCTGATTATGAATACATACATCAGGAACTCCGCAAAACAGGTGTTACCCTCAAACTCCTTTGGGAGGAATACAAGGACAAATGTCTCTATACTGATTCCATCCCTATGGGGTACACGAAGTTTTGTGAGGGTTACAAAGATCATGTAACCGTAAACAAGCTTACAAACCATCTGGAGAATAAGCCCGGGGTCAAAACAGAGGTTGACTGGTCCGGCCCGACCATGAGCTACGTGGATACTGCTACAGGTGAAGTTGTTACAGTATACCTTTTTGTGGCAACACTTCCATACAGTCAGTATTCCTATGTGGAGCCCACAAGGGATATGAAGATGGATACTTTTATCCGCTGCCATGTACGGATGTATGAATTCTTCGGTGGTGTTACCACGCGATTGGTCTCGGACAATCTCAAAACCGGAGTTGTAAGCCATCCCAGGGAAGGAGAGATAATCCTCACCGCTGATTATGAGGCTCTTGGCCAGCATTACATGACTGCCATCATGCCTACCGGTGTTAAGAAACCCAAGCAGAAGGCATCTGTAGAAGGCACTGTAGGTAAGGTAGCTACGGCGATCATAGCTAAGCTCAGGAATGAGGTCTTCTACAGTTTTGAGGACCTCAAGACAGCTGTTTCAAAGAAGCTCTATGAATTCAATCATGAAAACTTCCAGAAACGTGAAGGCAGCCGTTATGAATCGTATCTCGACGAAAAGGAATACATGCACGAGTTACCCGCTTTACCTTACGAGATAGCCACCTGGATCTACGGCAGAGCCGTCAATCTCGATTTTCATGTAGTCTTTGAGAAGAACAGATACTCCTGTCCTTATCAGTACGCCCGTAAAACGGTGGATCTGAGAGTTACGGATACAACTGTTGAGATTTATTATAGAGACAATCGTATAGCGACGCACAACCGGTTTGCGGCAGGCAGGAAAAACCAATATTCCACTCATCCGGAGGACATGCCTGAACAGTTCAAGGTCGGTCCTTGGGATGATGAACGTATAAAGAACTGGGCGTCTGCCATAGGCCCCTATACTGCCAAGGCCATAAACCGTATCTTTGATGGCGTGTCCATAAAAGAACAGGGCTACAATCCTTCTCTGGCTGTGCTGCGCCTGAGCAAAACGTATTCGGAGGACCGTCTGGAAACGGCCTGCGAGTTTGCTATCACCAAAGGAATCAAGAAGCCCCGTTATCATCATCTTAAATCCATTCTCGCGGCTAATCAAGATAAGCTATATCTTGAATCAAAGAAAGCCGAAGGACCGGATGACGATTCCATGGGATACCTCCGTGGGAGTGATTACTACGACCAAGGGGGTGACAACTGATGCTTAACGATGAAACAAAACGTAAACTCAGGGAGCTTAACATAAGCGAGGTCATCGATGCCATTGAGTATCAAGATCAGGATCCGGTAACAGTGTCTCTTCCGTTTGAAGAGAGGTTACAGCGCATTGTGGACTATCTCTATCAAGAGAAGTACAACAGCAAGATCCAAAGGCTTATTAAGTCTGCAAAGTTCAGATTCCCACAGGCTGATGTACACAGCATCTACTATGAGGGAAGAGCCCTGAACCGGGAATCGATCAATGAGCTCTCAACTGCTCAGTTTATCCGGAACCGACATAGCATTGTATTTCAAGGCTACACAGGATCCGGTAAAACGTTCCTTGCATGTGCCATCGGAAAAGAAGCCTGCCGACAGCAGGTCAGGACCAGATATATACGATTACCCGATCTCCTGATGGAATACGGGGATGCCAAGATCATACCGGGTCAGGAAAAGAAGATCATTGCAAGGTATTCTAAGATACCCCTTCTTATACTTGATGAATGGCTCATGGCAGATATCTCGGCTGATGAGCTCCACTTTCTCTTTGAGCTCACTGAGCACAGATCCGATTCTACTTCTACCATCTTCTGTACTCAGTACTCCAAGAAAGACTGGATCAAGAAGTTGGGAGAAGGTGTGTATGCTGAAGCTATTGTAGACCGCTATGCATACAATACCGTCTGGATAGAAACCGGAAGAACAAACATGCGTAAGTATTGCGCTAATCGTAAATAACCAACCGGGGCCCAAAAGCGGATTGAGAGGTGCTTAACCGCAATACACTGGTGCTAACGTATCGTTAGCACCAGGGCCTTCGGCCCGAAATATTCATCCAGGAATATTTCCCAACATTCTATACCAAATCTCAGATGGAGAAAGTTCTTTT
>CAMOVS010000325.1 GCA_946627575.1 uncultured Lachnospiraceae bacterium | reverse complement strand
ATACGAAGCAAAGACACCTATTATATCCGGCACCGGCCACGAGGTGGATACGACCATTGCCGATTATTGTGCCGATGTGAGAGCGGCCACTCCCTCTGCGGCCTGCGAGCTTGCTGTGCCGGATCTGACCGGTCTTCTGACCGCTCTTGATAATATGGGGGACAGCATGCAGAGGTCGATGACAGACCGTCTCAGAAAACTTTCCGGACAGGCGGATATTCTGGCCGGAAGGCTGGATCGGTGCAGGCCGGAGCGAAGGATCCGGGAACAGAGACTGAGACTGGACCAGCTGGGCCGGGGACTGGCGGACAGGATGCAGCAGAAGCTGCTTGATCGGAACAGAACCTATGAACTTTACCTTGAGAAGATATCCCTTCTGTCGCCGGCTTCCAGACTCAAAGGAGGCTATTCCTTTGCCCGGAGCCTCCTGGGGAGGCCTCTTCATTCGGTCAGCCAGCTGGAACCGGGCCGAACTTTCGACCTGGTCTTTTCTGATGGCCATGCGGAGGTGGAACCGGTTCGGATATACAGGGATTCTGATAAGGTGTAGTGATATGCAGGGGAAGGTGTCAGAAAACTGATACGGAGCCCGGTGCGGGTCCGGCCATGCCGGACTTCAATAAATAAGAGGTATTGCAGTGGAAAATACAGATAGGATCAGCATAGATAATTCCGGGGTGGACGCATCCGATAATCAGAAAGACTTTTCTATAGAGAAAGCATTTGATGAACTGGCCGGGATCATCAGCCGGATGGAGGAAGACCAGCTTTCTTTGGCAGAATCCATGGACCTTTATAAGAAGGGGGTCGGGCTTTTGAGCCGGTGCAGGGAGACGTTAGACACAACGGAGAAAGAACTGATTGTTCTTCAGGGAGACCAAGATGAAATTACTGGACAGAATCAACCATCCGAATGATATAAAGAAAATACCGGCTCGATATTATGGCAGGCTAGCTGCCGAGATCCGGGAATTTCTGGTTGACCGTGTCAGCAAGACCGGGGGCCACCTGGCTTCTAATCTTGGGGCGGTGGAGATTACCATGGCCCTGCACCTGTGCCTGGATCTGCCGAAAGATAAGATTATATATGATGTGGGACACCAGTCCTACGTCCATAAGCTTCTGACAGGACGCAAGGATGCTTTTGAAAGCCTGCGGCAGAAGGATGGCTTGTGCGGATTTCCCAAGCCTTCCGAAAGCCCCTGTGATGCTTTTGGTACGGGTCATAGTTCGACTTCCATCAGTGCGGCTCTGGGATTTGTGACGGCCAGGGAGATCAAGGGATCGGATGAGAAGGTCGTGGCTGTTATAGGAGATGGGGCTCTGTCCGGAGGGATGGCTTTCGAAGCCTTGAACAATCTTTCCAAGCTTGCCAGGGAGAAGACCAATCTGGTCATTATCCTGAACGATAACAAGATGTCCATAGCCAGAAATGTGGGTGGGATGAGCCGCTACCTGAGCGACCTAAGATCCACCAGGAGTTATACCGAATTCAAGGAGAATGTGGAGAAGTCTCTCAACAATATCCCGGGTCTTGGCAAAAAGATGTCCCAGGGACTGAAGAGGTCCAAGGATTCCATTAAAGGACTTTTTGTGAAGGGTATGCTCTTTGAGAACATGGACATTACCTACTACGGACCGGTGGACGGCCATGATATTCAGGCCATGATTCAGGCGGTTAACAGGGCCGTTGAACATCCCGGGCCTATATTGATCCACGCCCTGACTGTCAAGGGTAAGGGCTATGAGATCGCGGAGAAGGATCCGGAGCGCTTTCACGGTGTGGATCCCTTCAATAAGGAGACGGGAGATCTTCTGAAAAAGAATAATAATATAAGCTGTACCCAGGTTTTCTCGGACACATTGGTCCGGATCGGAAGGGAGAGGGAGGATGTCTGCGCCATTACGGCTGCCATGCCTTCCGGTACCGGTCTGATGGCCTTTGCCCGGGAATTTCCCAACCGTTTCTTTGATGTGGGCATAGCCGAAGAGCATGCGGTGACCTTCGCAGCCGGTCTGGCTGCTGCAGGCCTCCACCCGGTTTTTGCCGTATATTCTTCCTTCCTGCAGAGGGCCTATGACTCTATCCTCCACGATGTGTGCATCCAGAAGCTGCCGGTCACCTTTTGTATAGACCGGTCGGGCCTGGTAGGAGCTGACGGGGAAACCCACCAGGGAATCTTTGATGTGTCTTATCTTAGTCACATCCCCAACCTCCTGCTCATGGCTCCCAAGAACCGCTGGGAACTGGAGGAGATGATCCGCTTTGCGGTCAGCTATCCGGGACCTTCTGCTGTAAAATATCCCCGAGGACAGGCCTACGAAGGCTTGGAGGAATACAGGGCCCCCCTGGAAGCCGGTGTCTCAGAGACCATCTTCCGGGGCGAGGAATTTGTCCTGATTGGGGTGGGGCATATCATGGAAGAGTGTGTCGGGGCGGTCAGACTTCTGGAGGAGGAGGGCTGTAAACCCGGCCTCATCAACGCACGCTTTTTATCCCCTCCCGATGAGGAAGGGATCCTTGAAGCCGCTGACCGCTATCCCCTTATCGTTACGGTGGAGGAGAATGCTCTGGCAGGAGGTTTCGGGCAGAAGGTTTCTGCCATTCTTCATAATCACGGCAGAAAAAATAAGCTGCTTTCTCTGGGAATCGGAAGGCGCTTTATCCCCCATGCCAAAGTGGAA
>CAMOVS010000324.1 GCA_946627575.1 uncultured Lachnospiraceae bacterium | reverse complement strand
CTGGCCATCGGTATGGCCGTAGATGCCAACGTTATCATTTTTACCCGTATCCGGGAGGAAATTGCCGGTGGCAGAACCGTCATCAGCGCGATAAATGAAGGTTATTCCAAGGCCCTTTCTGCCATCGTGGATGGTAATATCACCACCTTGATCGCCGCAGCCGTCCTTTGGGTTAAGGGATCAGGAACGGTCAAGGGCTTTGCCCAGACATTGGCTATCGGTATCATTCTGTCCATGTTCACCGCACTGTTTGTCACCAGAAAACTGATGACCAGCTTCTATGAACTGGGCTTCCAGGATGTTAAATACTATGGGAAAGCCAAACCTTCCAAGGTCAGAAATTATGTCAAAGCAAGCCGCATCTGCATCGCAGCGTCTCTGATCGTCATTCTTCTGGGCTTTGTATTTATGCCGATCAACAAGAGCCAGATCGGCAACATTCTGAACTATGACCTTGAGTTCTCCGGTGGTACTTCCGTTACCCTGACCATGAAGGACAAGGTAGCCAAAGGTACGGAGAAAGATATAGAGAACACGGTGAAAGAAACAGTGGATGTCAAAACCGTTCAGACTCAGTCGGTAATCAATTCCGACCAGATCGTGGTAAAAACCAATGAGCTGACCCTGGATGAGAGGCAGAAACTGGAGGATACGCTCAAGGCCAAATATGATATAGCAGAGTACGAGACGGAGGAGATTACGGCCAGTGTCTCCCAGGAGATGAAGAGCGATGCCATCACGGCGGTAGCCATCTCTGTCATTTTCATGCTGATCTATATCGCCTTCCGATTTAAAGATGTCCGCTTTGGCGCCAGTGCCGTTCTGGCCCTTATGCACGACGTCCTGGTTGTTCTGACCCTTTACTCGGTAGCAAGGCTTTCCGTAGGTAATACCTTCATCGCCTGCATGCTGACCATCCTCGGTTACTCGGTTAATGCGACCATCGTTATTTTCGACCGTATCCGTGAGAATCTGCGCAACAACCAGATGGTGAAAGAAGGACTTGATGTGGTTGTTAACACCAGTATCAGCCAGACCCTGAGCAGGTCCATCAATACATCCTTAACTTCTTTCGTCACGATTTTCATTCTCTACCTGATTGGCGTAGCTTCCATCAAAGAGTTCACCCTGGCTCTTATGGCCGGTATCATCTGCGGAGCATATTCTTCTGTATGCATCTCCGGACCCATCTGGTATTTCCTTAGAAGGGCCCAGGATAAGAAGAAGGAAGCAGCCCGCAAGGGAGGATCCCAAGGAAAGAATGCCGCAATCAGCAAAAACGAAGCAGCTGAGAGAAAAGCGGCCTCGGAGAAGGCGGATCTTTCGGAAGAAAGTGAAGACCTTGACCTGATGAAGAGTCAGAAGGCAAACAAGAATAAAGGCAAAAAGAAAAAGAGCGGCAAAAAGAAGTCCAGGAGATAGCCTATGGAAGGCATAAAAGATAAGACAACAGATCGGTTCCCCAGGATACGCTTGATCGGAGCCGATCTGGACAATACTCTTCTGACCCGGGACAAGAGACTGACCAAGCGTACAGCAGACCTGCTGGAAGCCTGTATGGCCCGGGGGATCGTTTTCGCTCCGGCTACGGGCAGGGTTCGTACGGGGATTCCCGAGGAGATCGCCTCGCTGAAAGGACTACGCTACGCCCTGCTGGCCAACGGGGCCGCCGTGCTGGATCTGGAAACCGATGAGATGATCTACCGAAACGGGATTCCCCATGAGAAGGCCTTGTCCCTGATAAGAGAGCTTAACTCCTATGATACTTTCTATGATTTCTTTGCCAGAGGCAGTGGCTGGTGTGAGGCCAGATTCTACGATCATCCTGAGAAATACGGGATTGAACCCCATATCGTGGACCTGATCCATAAATCCCGCAGGATGATATCCAGTATGGAAGACTGGCTCCTTTCCCATCCCGGCCCGGTGGAGAAGTTCACCTTGTTCTTTGCCGATGAAGACCTGCGCCAGAGGGTTCTGGCTGACCTGTCAGAGGATAAGACCCTTCATGTGACATCCTCCCTGCCCGGCAACCTGGAGATCAACAACTCCACCTGCAACAAAGGCGACGCCCTGATTGCCCTGGGCCGTCATCTGGGTATAGACAGGGAAGAGATCATGGCTTTTGGGGACGGCAATAATGATTATGAAATGATTGCCATGGCAGGCCTGGGTGTTGCCATGGACAATGCTGTGCCGGAAGTCCGCGAAGCAGCCGATTATATAACGGCTTCATGCGATGAGGAAGGTGTCGCCCAAGCCATTGAGAAATTTGTCTTGCTGAAAGAGTAATGTGAATCAGGACTCATGACAGCTTTTGTCTGATACGCCAATAATCACAGCTCCTTTATAAGAATTCACTCTGTATTTTATGTTCGTAATCTGTTATACTGACTATACAGATACCGTTTTTATGCATTGGAGGGATAGACAGTGAGAAGACTGGAAGATTTTGTTAAGAGCATTCCGGATTTTCCGGAGCCGGGAATCATCTTTCGTGATATTACATCGGTACTTCAGGATCCGGAAGGGTTAAAACTGAGTATTCATGAGCTTATGAGACTTCTTGACGGAGTGGAGTTCGATATGGTTGCCGGTACCGAGTCCAGAGGATTTCTTTTTGGTATGCCGATCGCTTACAATAAGAACAAGGGCTTTGTCCTGGTTCGTAAGAAAGGGAAACTGCCCAGAG
>CAMOVS010000323.1 GCA_946627575.1 uncultured Lachnospiraceae bacterium | reverse complement strand
ATGATGACTTCGGTCCTGGTAGCCCCGGATGGAACCACCGAATATGAAGCGGCCCACGGAACGGTTCAGCGACATTATTACAAGCATTTAAAGGGAGAGGAAACCTCCACGAATTCAGTAGCAACGATTTTTGCCTGGACCGGCGCCCTGAGAAAGAGGGGTAAGCTGGATGGAATCGGCGAACTGGAGGACTTTGCGGACAAGCTGGAGAAGGCCACCATCGACACCATCGAGAGTGGTATTATGACCGGGGATCTGGCTTTGATTACCACTCTTCCTGATCCCAGAAAGGTTAGCAGCGGAGATTTTATCAAGGCGGTAAGAAAAAACCTTGAAACATTGTTGTGAATTGTATTATAGTAAACGATAAAGATATGGGTATTTCGTATCGTTTACTGCAGATTATGGAACCATGAATCGGAATTGGCAGTTTGCGGATAAGGATTCGTGGTTCTAACTGTATAAGTTCGGCACTCCATGGGAGCCGGAATCGATAAAACGACAATTAGGATAACGAAAAGAGGTCATTATATGGAGTTTCACCCGATCAGGGCGGAAGATCAGGAAATAATTCAGGAGTATTTCAAACAGATAGATTCAAGAAACTGTGATATGTGTTTTTCCACCACTTATCTCTGGAGAGAGTTTTACGGCCTTTCCTGGAGCCAGGAGGGGGACATGCTGATAATAAAGACCGGCTTTCAGGATGAAGCCCCCGGTTTTTATTTCCCCATAGGATCGGCGGATCCGGAAAGGGCTCTGACGGCTATAGAGACCTGGTGCGAGGAAAATAGAGTTCCTGTACGTCTTTATTGTGTCAGCCGGGACCATGAGAAATGGCTTGATATCCATCGGCCTTCCCTGTATCAGGTTACTTATAACCGCGATGTGGAAGACTATGTATATGAAAGGGAGAAGCTGGTACGATTAAGCGGAAGGAAATATCACGGGAAGAAGAAACATGTAAATAAATTCAAGCGTGCTTTCCCTGATTGGACCTATGAGCCGATCACGGATGCCAACCGCCGGGATTGCCTGGAGATGCTCCGCGAGTGGAAGAAAATCAACAGCGTAGAGGAAGACATAGAAAAGCATGCGGAATCCTGCGTGGCAAGGAACTATCTGCTTCATCTCGAGATGTTGGGCCAGAAGGGCGGAGCCATCCGGGCCCAAGGAAGGATTGTAGCTTTCACGGTTGGTGAGAAGATCAACAGCGATACCTTTGTTGTTCATATAGAAAAGGCTTTTTCAGATGTTCCCGGGGCCTACGCCATTGTCAATCAGCAGTTTTTGGAGCATGAGGCCGGAGACTGCTTCTATGTTAACCGGGAAGATGACGCCGGGGAAGAAGGCCTCAGGCAGGCTAAGGTTTCCTACCATCCTGTCTTCATGATTGAAAAGGGCATGGCATATCGTAGTTTTCAATAATTAGTATCAGGAGGAAAGTGCTTATGAGACACCTGATTGATCCTATGGACCTGTCAGTGGAAGAGATCGACCGATTAATAGAAGTTGCGGACGATATAATACTTAATGGAAAGAAATACAGGGATTCCTGCCGCTATAAGAAGCTGGCGACCCTGTTTTTTGAGCCCAGCACCCGAACCCGGCTCAGTTTTGAAGCGGCTATGCTGGAGCTTGGCGGCAGCATATTGGGATTCTCCTCAGCGGACTCGTCATCCGCTTCCAAAGGGGAGAGCGTGGGGGACACCATCAAGGTGGTTTCCGGCTACGCCGATATCATCGCCATGCGCCACCCCAAGGAAGGAGCTCCCCTGGCAGCATCGCTCAAATCTTCGGTTCCCGTCATTAATGCCGGAGACGGCGGTCACAATCATCCTACCCAGACCTTGACAGACATCATGACCATCCATCGGGAGAAGGGACGCCTTCATGATCTGACCATAGGTTTCTGCGGCGACCTTAAGTTCGGCAGAACCGTACACTCTCTGATCAAGGCCATGTCCCGGTATGACAACATTCATTTCATCATGATTTCTCCGGAGGAACTCCAGCTTCCCGAGTACATTATAAGGGATGTCTTTGAGAAAAAGGGGATTCCCTACCGGGATGTCCGTACCATGGAAGAGGTTATGCCGGAACTGGATATTCTTTACATGACCAGGGTTCAGAGGGAGCGCTTCTTTAACGAGGCAGATTACATAAGACTGAAGGACAGCTTTATTCTGGATGAGAAGAAGCTGGTAACGGCCAAAAAAGACCTGAGTATCATGCATCCCCTTCCCAGGGTAAATGAGATCTCTACCAAGGTCGATGATGATCCGCGGGCCTGCTATTTCAGACAGACCCTTTACGGCAAATATATCCGGATGGCGCTGATTCTTTCTCTCCTGGAGGTGGATGTCGATGAAGATTGATAGCATAAAGAATGGTATTGTACTGGATCACATCAAGGCCGGAAAGAGCATGCAGATCTATAATTACCTGGGACTGGACGACCTGGACTGCAGCGTGGCTATTATTAAAAATGCGCCCAGCAATAAAATGGGCCGGAAGGATATCATTAAGATTGCCGATGAGTTCGATGTGAACCTGGATGTGCTGGGATACATCGACCCGGGCATCACAGTATGTTATATTAAAGATTCCAGGATTGTCCGCAAGGCCCACCTGGCCCTGCCCAAAAAGATCGTAAATATCATCCGCTGCAAGAACCCCCGCTGCATCACAT
>CAMOVS010000322.1 GCA_946627575.1 uncultured Lachnospiraceae bacterium | reverse complement strand
AAGATCTTTTCAATAGTCTCAGGATCTCCCCCTTCATCTATCGTCTGCCTGACTTGATTGTAGGTATCAAGCAGATGCTTTTTTTCCCGGTTCAAATAATAGCTCTCAGAAAAAAGATAATTGATCATGTATGCAAAAATCAGTTCCCCTCCCAATATAAGGATCAGTACCGTAGTCATTTTAAAACGAATGGAACGAAACATATACAGATCTCCTGCCTAGAGCATGTTAGATAAATTCCTTGATATATTGGACAAATCATATACTACAAATGTGACTACCATGTGATCGATCGGAGGGATTCTTCTACTTCTTTCAGTATCCTGATACGGTCTGAATTATCCTTATCTTCTTCCTGAAAGAATGGAGGAAAGTCCGGATCCAGATAACGATAGCTAAAGATACAGAATCCGCTGACATTCATGGCCTGATCTATGCTTTTGATCTGTTTTCTCAATAAATCCGGATCCTGCATCTCTTCTTCTTCGGGACTGACAGCTGCGGTCTCTACCTCTCGTACTCCCATCCTATAGACCTGTAAACCTATATATAGATCTACATGGGTATCGTCTGCCCTGGCTTCCCACCAGTCAAGAGTTTCCTGGAAAGGCGCGTAAGGGTTCTTGTAACCCCAATAAATCTGGGGCATAATGTAATCGATATATCCTTCTTCTCCCAGCCAGTGGTCAAGGTTTACATAATATGCTGTGTCACTGTTCAGTTCTTCGGGATTCCCATTGGGACTGATCCCAAAAGACAGGGATGGATCTTCATCCTTCACCGTCTTATAGAGAAGACGGACGAGAGCGTCTACATTATCTCTCCTCCAGTCTGCTATGGTGGTTGATTCCGATATCTCTCCGCTTTTGAGGCCGGCCTTATATTCCGATGCGTCAAATACCTGATCATACCGGTCTTTATCCAATTCAGGATAAAAATAATCATCCAGGTGGATCCCATCCACATCATAACGGCTTACAATTTCTTTGATCCCGGCTGCAATCAGCTCCCGGACCTCCTGGCTGGAGGGATTGTAGTAATACATCCCGTCATAATGAAGAACATTCCTGTTCTTTTCCCGGATCCAGGAGAGGGCAGGATTGTCTTCCGAAAGATCCATGCTATCGGTTCCTATACGGTAAGGATTAACCCATGCCTCTATCTTCATATTCTTCTCATGGCACACATCCACCATAATTTCAAGAGGATCGTAGCCCGGATCTTTCCCCTGGCCGGAACTAATAAAAGCTGACCAGGGAAAAATATCCGAATCATAAAGAGCGTCCCCAAAAGGTCTCACCTGAAATATAATACAGTTTAATCCTAATTCTTTAGAATGACGGACCATGCGGGATGCGAACTGACGGAAATCCTTTTCCGACCCGTCCGAGGAGTAGGCGAACTCTTCCATCTCCAGATAACTGAGCCAGACAGCCCGCATCTCCAGACTCTTATCCTCTTTCTTTTCTTTGAATCCGATATACTCCAGAAAAGAATCCCACTTGCTAAGACATTCCTCTTCAAATCTTTTTACAGAAGGATAGCGTCCGGACACTTTAAGAAGGAGGCGCCAGGATACCAGAATCAGAACTGTTAAAAAGAAAATCCATAGGATTCGTTTGATCATTTTTTTCATAAGCTTTGTACAATAACTTCGTTCGTGTTATGATAGCATCATATGCCGGCATTATTAACTGAAACATAGACTATCATACCACAAGAGGCACGATTATGGGTACAGCAGATTACAATGATCATGTTAACATAGAAAACGAAAAACGTCTTCGCAGACTTTTAAGAGAACTTCCTTCCTTCTGCAGGGAATTCTTCCGCGGAATCGAACCCCAGACTTCCTCCCGGACACGGATCGCTTACGCCTATGACCTCCGGGTCTTCTTCCGATTCCTGCAGACGGAATATCCCGACTTATGCCGGGAGCCGCTGACATCATGGCCCCTCTCCGTTCTGGACAAGGTCAGTCTGTCCATGCTTGAGGATTATATGGATTACCTGAAGCTTTATGAAGATCCATCCAACAAGGTACATACCAATGAGGAAAGAGGCCGGATGAGGAAGACAGCCAGCATCAGGACCTTCTACAAATATTTCTACCAGAAGCAGCAGATCAGCAACAATACCGCAAGCCTGCTCAACCTCCCCAAAAAACATGACCAGGCTATCATCCGTCTGGAACCTGACGAGATCGCAAAGCTCCTGGACAGTGTAGAGCAGGGAGATAAGCTGACCAAATCCCAGCGCAAATATCACAACAAAACCAAGGTCAGAGACCTGGCCATCATGACTCTTCTCCTGGGAACCGGCATCCGTGTATCAGAATGTGTCGGTCTGGATATCACCGATCTGGACTTCGACACCAACGGCATGAAGATCCACCGGAAAGGCGGGGCAGAGGTTATCCTCTACTTTGGTGATGAGGTTCGCCAGGCCCTTATGGACTACCTTGATGAAAGAGAGCTGATCTTTCCCAAAGAAGGCTCAGAGAATGCCCTTTTCCTATCCATGCAGAGGAGCCGTCTCAGTGTTCGAGCTGTAGAAAACCTTGTAAAAAAATACTCAAAAAGTGTCATAGCTCTGAAAAAAATAACTCCTCATAAGCTGCGAAGCACCTATGGTACGCAGCTCTACAAGGAGACCGGAGACATCTATCTGGTAGCGGATGTGCTGGGCCACCGGGATGTCAATACCACCCGCA
>CAMOVS010000321.1 GCA_946627575.1 uncultured Lachnospiraceae bacterium | reverse complement strand
TGTTCACAAAAAATTCACAATTTTTATTAGCACTCATACTTGACGAGTGCTAATAAACGTGTTATAGTACAACCATAACAAAGATAAGCCATCCGAGATGCGAAAGCATCCGGCCCGGAAGCCGGACAGGCGTCCGGGATATGAGAAAGGAGATAGATAGTATGTTAATGCCGAGTATTTTTGGAGATAATTTTGGAGTAGATTTGTTTGATGATTTCTTCCCCTACAGGAAGCTGCACACGATCCCGGATCAGACACCGATCAAGACGGATATCAAGGATCTTGGAGATCACTATCAGCTGGAGATGGAGCTGCCGGGATTCGGCAAGGATGATATCCAGGCCGAACTTAAAGAAGGCTACCTGACAGTAAGCGCCGAGAAGAATACTTCCAATGATGAGAAGGATGAGGAAGGAAAATATATCCGAAGGGAGAGATATACCGGTAAATATCAGAGGAGCTTCTATGTAGGAAAGCATGTAACCCAGGAAGATATTCAGGCATCCTTTAAGGATGGCGTTCTGGGAATCACCTTCCCTAAGGAAGAGGCTAAACCTAAGGTTGAAGAGAAAAAGCTGATTGAGATTCAGTAAAGAAGAAACAGGCTTAGCTATATCTGTTTATCAGATATAGCGGATAGTATCCGATGTTAACAATATGATAAATGATCATGAGGTGAAGGCTTTGCCGCTTATGCGGCAGAGCCTTTTTTTCCGGGATTGTCTTTTGGAAACCTGTGTGATAGAATGGATAAACGAGCGGCAATGAAGACAGGCGCGACTATGCGGAGGAAATGTCGGGTGAAAAAGGGATTGTTTATCATTAATCCATCTTCGGGTAAACAGAATTTCCTTAATAAGATTAGGGATATTATTGGGAGACTGATTATGGACCAGAGCTGTAACAGCATCGATGTGTTTTATACCAAAAAGAAGAACGATGCTCTGGAGAAAGCAGCTTCGCTAAAAGCTGGAGATTATGATTTCGTCGTCTCTGTCGGAGGCGATGGAACCTTGAATGAAGTGATCAATGGCATGGTCCTCAGTGACAGCGGAATTCCCGTGGCGGTGATCTCTGCCGGAACGGTGAATGATTTTGCTTCAAGCCTTGGTTTGCCCCAGGGTCCTAAGTCCTTTTGCCGCATGATACGGAATTTCCACACGCAAGTGGTTGATGTGGGAGCGGTCAATAATAAGTATTTTATTAATGTGGTTGCTGCCGGATTCATGTCTGACATCGGCTTCAAAGTCAGCAAGGATAAGAAAGCCTTTATGGGAAAATTGGCTTATTATCTGGAAGGAGCGGCTGATATACCCAATCAGCTTGGGAACACTTTCCGCATGCGCTTTATCACCAAGGAGAAGACCTTGGAAGAAGAAATCATGCTTTTCATGGTGACCAACAGTAAAAGCGTAGGTGGATTTAATGTTATTGCACCTAGAGCTTCCGTATCAGATGGTCTGCTGGATGTGGTGATTATCCGAAAGATGGAGATCTTCCAGATGATCCCACTGACGATATCTTTGCTCCAGGGAGTTCATGTGAATTCTCCATCCGTGGAGTATCTCCAGACAGATAAAATCAGGATTGAGCTGCTGTCTAAGGATAATGTCAATGTGGATTATGACGGGGAGTACCTTGAGGATGGTTTCCCGCTGGATATCCGCTTGTCTACCCACGGCATAGCCATGTTGATGTCTTCAAAGAAAAAATGAGGACATGAAAGATTCCTGTTGAGCATAGATTGAATTATGATAGATTATAATGAAACCGAAAGGGTGGGAGAAAATGTTAGATATTAAATTTGTGAGGGAAAACCCAGAGATCGTAAAGCAGAACATCAGGAATAAGTTCCAGGATGAGAAATTGCCTCTGGTCGATGAAGTCATTGATCTTGATGCTAAGCGCAGAGCTGCCCAGCAGGAGGCGGATGATCTCCGTTCCAACAGGAAGAAGATCTCTAAGCAGATCGGAGCCCTGATGAAACAGGGCAAGAAGGAAGAAGCAGAAGAAGTGAAGGCTCAGGTAACCCGGAATGCCGAGCGGCTGGCAGAGCTGGAAGATCAGGAGAGAGAACTGGCTGAGAGAGTCCGGGACATCATGATGAGGATCCCCAACATCATTGATCCCAGTGTTCCTATTGGCAAGGACGACAGTGAGAATGTCGAGGTTCAGCGCTATGGGGAGCCCCTGGTTCCGGATTATGAGATTCCTTATCATACAGATATCATGAAGACCTTTGATGGTATTGATCTGGACTCTGCGGCCAAGGTAGCGGGCAATGGTTTCTATTATCTGATGGGAGACATAGCCAGGCTGCACTCGGCAGTGATTGCCTATGCCAGGGACTTTATGATTGACAGAGGATTCACTTACTGTGTACCGCCCTTCATGATCCGGAGCAATGTAGTAACCGGCGTTATGAGTTTTGCAGAGATGGATGCCATGATGTACAAGATCGAAGGGGAAGACCTCTACCTGATCGGAACCAGCGAGCATTCCATGATCGGTAAGTTCATTGATTCGGTCATCCCGGAGGAAGAACTGCCCAAGACCCTTACCTCCTACTCGCCCTGCTTCCGCAAGGAAAAAGGCGCCCACGGGATCGAGGAAAGAGGCGTATACCGGATTCACCAGTTTGAGAAGCAGGAAATGATTGTAGTATGTGAGCCCGAGGACAGTCCTATGTGGTATGACAAGCTCTGGCAGAATAC
>CAMOVS010000320.1 GCA_946627575.1 uncultured Lachnospiraceae bacterium | reverse complement strand
CTCTATTTTCAAGGTTTATGAGAAGGCTCACCAGAGCGATCCTGAGGTAGTTCGCAGAAGGATCGACCGGATCGAGCAAAACGAAGACCAGATTATGTCCATCATCCGGGAGACGGTGGCCAAGGTGGAGAAGGCTCCGGAATACATCGGTGCTATGCATGGCATGATCAGTCCCAAAGAATATAAGGTATTTACCAAGGATGAATTCCGGGACATCCTGACCTATACCAAGGAGCAGCGGGATCGCTATGCAGGACTGCAGTTCTTCTATGACCTGGGTGTCCTGGATGAGCTGGTAGACTATATTATTGATAAATATTACGACTAAACTGCTGCTGATTACGGACTTGTATTCTCCGGTGCAGGCCGGGCAAGGTTCAAGACTCGCGGAGCCTCTATCAGATGGGAGATTGTGACACCCGTCTGATCGAACAAGATCGAATGGAAGGAGACCCTTATGTGCGTACCTCAGATACCGAAAGACAAAGCCTTAGACGGCGTAAAGCTGTTTGTACTGGATATGGATGGCACCGTATACATCAGCGATGGACTCATTGATGGGTCGCTGGATTTTATCCGCCAGGTTCAGGAAGATCCTGATAGAGATTTCATTTTCTTTACCAACAATGCCTCCCGAGTTCCCTCCTTCTATGTGGAGAAGCTGCATAAGATGGGGCTGGATGTGGATGAGAGCATGATCGTGACGGCCGGGGATGTCTGTGCTGAATTCCTTAAGGTCAACTACCCGAACGCCAGGATATTTCTGAATGGGACTCCCCTTCTGGAAGAAAACTGGAAAGAAAAGGGCCTGATCCTGGTTGAGGAAGACCCGGATGTCTGCGTACAAAGCTTTGACACCACGCTGACCTACCATAAGCTGGACAGAATCTGCCACTATATCCGCAACGGTGTTCCCTTTATCGCTACACACATGGACACCAACTGCCCGACGGATTATGGCTTTATGCCGGATTGCGGTGCCATGTGCAGCCTGATCACAGACTCCACGGGCGTCAAGCCCCGCTTCCTGGGCAAGCCCTGGAAGGAGACGGTGGATATGATTACTGAAATCACGGGTTACAAGCCTGAGGAGATGGCTTTTGTCGGCGACCGCCTTTATACGGATGTCCGGACCGGAGTGGACAATGGCTGCAGGGGTTTCCTGGTTCTGACCGGTGAGGCGGATATGCAGACCGTGGCCGAGTCGGATGTTGTGCCTACATGCATCTATGATTCTTTGAAAGAGATGAAAGAATATCTGTAGATCTGCAGGGAGAGCAACCAGGAAAATGACAGAGCATGGATGGCTCTGGAATAAGACCATGGAGCTGACCCGGGCTCCCAGGGGCGGATGTCTGAGGGAAGCTTAGGGAGAGGCTGATGAGGATACATGTAACTTCTAATACAGCGGCAGCCGTTGCTGCCAAAGAACGGTAGAGCCGCAAGCAACGATGCAACCATGAAGCCGCGAATGAAAACAATTTAACCAGCATTTTAAACAGGAGGAAAACAATTTATGGCAGCAAAGTATTTTATGGGTATTGATGCAGGTACAGGTAGTGTTCGTGTAGCAGTTTTCTCGTTACATGGCAAAAATATGGGCTATGATGTGCAGAATTATGAGTCCTATTTCCCCAAGAACGGCTGGGCAGAGCAGGATGATAATGAGTGGTGGGAAGCCCTTAAGAAGGCTGTACCTAACGCCATTAAGAAGTCCGGTGTTGACCCGGATGATATTATCGGCGTTTCCTGTGACGGAACATGTTCCACCACCCTTTTCCTGGATAAGGATGGAAAATCCGTACGCCGTCCCATCCTCTGGA
Source organism: uncultured Lachnospiraceae bacterium (assembly GCA_946627575.1). GTDB lineage: Bacteria > Bacillota > Clostridia > Lachnospirales > Lachnospiraceae > Anaerobutyricum. The sequence continues at coordinate 895 of CAMOVS010000320.1, read as the reverse complement.
TGGATGTCCGTGCTTCCGAAGAGGCTGTTGCCATGTCCGAGCTGGGCAAGGACTGCGACGCGATCAAGTTCTACCGGTCCGGCGTTCCGGCAGAGTCCCTGATCCCCAAATGTATGTGGGTGAAGAAGCATGAGCCGGAGAACTGGGCAAAGACCGAAACCATCTTCGAGTTCACCAGCTGGCTGCACTGGAAGCTGTCCGGAAAGAAGACCACCAACATGTCCGTAGCTGCCTTCCGCTGGCTCTATGACGATAAGAACGGCGGCTATCCCATGGACCTCTACAAGGCGATCGGTCTGGAGGACGTGGTAGACAAGTTCCCCAAAGATGTATTAAAGACCTGTACTCCCATCGGCCCCGTCTGTGAAGAAGCAGCCAAAGAACTTGGTCTCTCCACCAAGATGATGGTTGTTGAGGGAAGCCTTGATGCTGTATCCTGCATGGTTGGCGTCGGCAGCGTCAACCCCGGCGGCATGGCATTGATCGGCGGAACCTCCAGCTGTCTGTTCGGACTTGCTACCGAGGACTTCCACGAAGTAGGCGTTAACGGAACCTATCCGAATCTGCTCTACGATGGAACCAGCCTGGTAGAAGGCGGACAGGCATCCTCCGGTGGAATCCTGACCTGGTTCAGAAACCAGCTGATCCCGGGATCCTGGGCTGAGGAAGCGGTATCCAAAGATATAGGTATCTATGACCTGATCACCGAAAGCGCAGAATCTGTACCCATCGGCTGCGAGGGTCTGGTTATGATTGACTACTTCCAGGGCAACCGTGCTCCTTATGCGGATTCCAAGGCCCGCGGCATGTTCTGGGGCTTCTCCCTGGGAACCACCACAGCTCATATGGCCAGAGCCGTATACGAAGGCGTTGCCTACGGTGCAAACCATTGTCT
>CAMOVS010000319.1 GCA_946627575.1 uncultured Lachnospiraceae bacterium | reverse complement strand
ACAGATCCTCATTTCATCCCCTGGCTCGACAAGAATCACGACGCCCTCCGGAGTGATAAAATCAATCTCGCTGGGGCCAAGCTCCTTGTAATCCCGGTAGCCCAGGTTCAGGTAGGCAAAGCTCTCAAAAGAAACACAATATCCATCATCATTTTTACCGATGATGAGGGGGGTCCGGCCCAGTCTGTCCCTGGCCGCGTAAATGCCTTCCGCAGTAAGGATCAGCATGGTCATGGATCCTTCCACCACATCCTGGACATAGCGGATTCCGTCCAGGATACTATCCTGCTTGCAGATCAGGGCTGCAATAAGCTCCGTGGCATTGATCAGGCCTCCGCTCATCTCCTGAAAATGAGTATGCCCATTGGCATAGACCTTCTTGATCAGTTCTTCTTCGTTATTGATCTTTCCCACCGTAGTAACAGCAAAGCTGCCCAGATGGGACTGGACCAGCAAAGGCTGGGCTTCATAATCGGAGATACATCCGATGCCAAGATTGCCCTTCATCTCATCAATATCTTTTTCAAATTTGGTTCGGAAAGGGGTATTCTCAATATTATGGATGGCTCTCTGAAAACCACGATCCCCGTGAACGATCATGCCGCCCCGCCTTGTACCGAGATGGGAATGATAATCTACTCCATAAAACAGCTCCAGTGTGCAATCTTTCTTAGATACAACGCCAAATACTCCTCCCATATTATCCTCCTGATATTCAGCAGGCATCTCTCAGCAAAGAAATAGCCTCAATTATTGTGTTATTTTGATTATAGCATAAGGCTCAATGAGCATAATGACTTAAATTAAAAAAAGATTCCCCTTTATCTATCGGCAAATCTGCCAAAAACAGGCTTCTTATCCGGCTCTTTATCTTCTCCTAGTCCCCTTTCCCAGTCCCCCGCCGGTTACATCGTAATCTTTTAAAGCCCGGATTACCTTGGAAAGAGTCTCCTCGATCCCACCATGGCCTTCCTCCACCGTAAGGTGGGCATAATGTTCATAAAGAGGGGTTCTTTCCATATAAAGATCTTTCAGGGTCTGCCCCTCCTTCAGGACAACCCCTCTTCCCTTCAGATCTGACAGTCTTTTCTCCAAAACAGAGTAGGGACAGTGAAGATAAAGAACCAGATGGTCACGGTGAAAGGCTTCCATAGCCTCATGGCTGTATACGGCGCTTCCACCCGTAGCTACCACCTTTCTTTGCCCCTTTATCGACATGTTCACATCGTTTTCGATACGAAGAAAGCCTTCCAGCCCTTCTTCCTCGATAATCGTTTTCAGAAGCCGCCCTTCCTGTTCCTGAATCAAAAGATCGGAATCAACAAACTGATAGCCCAGCTCCTTGGCCAGGATAACTCCAACTGTACTTTTACCCACGCCGGGCATGCCTGTTAGAATAATGTTTTTCTTCATACAGATCTCCTTCTGAAATCCTGTTCCGTTTGGAAAATGGTCTGCCCTACACGACGATATGCAGGGCCATAAAAAGCAGCTGTAAAGGTCAAATATATGATGCCATCAGGGTTCCGGGGTCAGTTTCATGATCGGCTTACATAACCATGAGCAGACGTATTCCTTTGTCCAGAAAGCTATCAAATATTTACGGATGATTGAAAGGAAATACTATAGATTATATTGTCAGAATAGGCTATAATATATGAAATTGCAAGACCTTTCTGGTACTTCTGCCAGGGTCTAAAACGTTCTATCTACAGGAAGGAATCGGTCAATTATGTTTGAAATGATGATTACGGTCATAGTGACCGTAGCCGCTTTTATATATGGTATCTCCAACTCATTTCTGGTAGCCAGTGCCAATCGCCATTACTATTGGGCAGGCATCGCGGCAGTTATTATCCTGCTTATTCTCTTTTTCGCCATACGACGCTTAATAAGGCGGAGACATCTGAAGAAGCTGAATGTCAAAGAGGAAGAATATGTCTACTACCATAAGTACAATTCCCCCCTCTACCGGGCCGGCTATTTCATCAGCTACCTGGTCCAGAACATTCTCTTTGATTACACCTACATGAGGCGGAACTTCAACTTTTGCAAGGGTCTTAACAGCTACGACGACGGAGTCAGCGAATACTATATCCGCTTCCGCACCACCTGGTACCGATATCTGAAGCTTCTTTTCCGCCGCCATCGAATGTCCATACGCAAGCTCAAGGCCTTTTCCTGTATCCGAAAGAACCAGCTTATCTTCGACCAGCTCCAGACGGAAGAAGACAAAGCCATCTACAAGGGTTTTGACAAAGCAGCCGAAGAATACGTATCCGAACACGGACACATGGACAAGTCTTTGATCCTCAAGATCGATGGACACGATCAGGTCGATTCTTACTATAGGAACAACACGGCTACAAGGTGGAAATATTACCTCAAAGCAGAAAAGATCGCACCCAAGATCCAGTCCCTGGTCGAGATCCAGAGATTCCATGACAAGCAGGATGTCGATGACTTCAAAAGATCGGGACTGCGATAAGGACTAAGCGACAAATGGAAGGCGGTTCCTGATTAGTTATGGGTTTGAATTGGGGGGGTAACGAGGCTAAATACAGGCAGCCGGATCCCTGTTTCCGACGCAGGACCCCGACCCGCTTTCGGCTGGCATTGTCCATAAGATTACTGTTAGAAAAAACCGCTGCAAATGCCAATAGCGAAAAGCTTTTGAGCGGGCTGCCGCTTGTCTGAGCAAAAGGCTCTGTCCCTTCC
>CAMOVS010000318.1 GCA_946627575.1 uncultured Lachnospiraceae bacterium | reverse complement strand
ATATCCACGGGATAGACATCCGCTCCGCTCATGGATGACAGGATGCATATGGTGGCATTGTGCTTGGTCATATTCTCCGTAACAATCTTGGTAACCTCCTGGCCGGTCTGTGTGACGCCCTCTTCCACGACGCCATTATCCGCAGCCATCACCACCACGGCCTTCTTAGCGGGTCTGGGATTGGGATCCCGGTAGATCCCGGCAAAGCGGGTGACAAGATGCTCCAGCCTGCCCAGACTGTGGAGGGGTTTGCCCAGAGTATTCCAGCGCTGTCTGGTGTATTCCATGGCCTTCTCATCAAGGGGTTCAATCCGACGGATCGCTTCCTCTAATACCATAACTCTCTTCCTCTCTTATTCAATATTTGCTTCACTGCTTGTATAGTCTGTAAACTGCTGTTATTTTCCACCGGATATCCTCTTCCGGCACCCTTCATCTCTCATCTCTCACAACTCATTTTTCAAAAGGCGCCTTCAGAATCCGATTCAGCGGAAAAGCAATTGTCTTATGGCGATCACCGGGCTCCCCGGCTCCAGTCCGCCATAGCGGGTCAGTATAATTACCAGTATCAAAAACAGAACCTGGGCAAGCTCTGTCCCTGCCCCCATGACATCCCCGGTGATGCCCCCGATCTTTCCGGTAATATATATCCTGAAAAGATAGGCGAATACATAGAGGATGGCAAATATCAGGGCTCCCTGCCAGGAAAAGGCCAGGATCATGGGGATCAGGCCCAGGATGATGGTGCCGATCACTGTCGGCAGGTCCACCGTGCCTACGTAGATGCCGATTCCCTTCTCTCTGGGATAGATAGCCTTATAAACAATCGCTCCCTGTACCATTTTCCCGGCTACCGGCAGGAGGAGAATGACCAGCCAGCGAGGGCGGCAATACCAGATCCCGGCAAATTGCAGAGCCAGGTCGAAGCACATAGCGATGGCACCGTTCGTACCAATCCTGCTGTCCTTCATGATCTCCAGCATCCTCTCCCGGGTTCTGGCTGAATAAATACCATCTGCCGTATCTGACAGGCCGTCCAGGTGGAAGGCCCCCGTCACACAGAGGTTGGCCAGCATGGCAAAAAGAATGCCGAAAACCGGAGGCAGAAAGCCGGCCAAAGCCAGATATACCGCCATGTCGATCAGTCCGATCACCAGACCGACCACAGGGTAGTACAGGAAACCCTTATGCATATCTTCGTCTTTCACTTCCCCTAGATCAACCTTGACGGGAATCCTCGTCATAAAGCCGATCGTCAGGAGAAAACGTTTGATCTGTGTCCTCATTTCAAATCCTCAATCATGGCTTCGACCATGCCGGCTGCCGTATAGACACCGGCCGTTCTTGCGATGGGGATTCCCAGCTTCTTTGCGGTCCGGCTGGTAACCGGTCCGATACTGATATAGCGGCCTTCGAACATATCAGGATCTTCCACCATATCATGGTAGGCCTTGACGGCACTGGAGCTGGCAAAAGTCACATAATCGATACCGGAAAGCATCCGGTTAAGCTCTTCGGCCTTGCGGTAATCCCGAACCGTATGGTAAAGGGAAATGTGTTCGTGGGCAATCCCGGCTTCTGCCAGGGCATCCGGGAGAACCTGATTGGCCTCTTCCGCCCGGAGCAGGAGCACCCGGTCTTTGCGGTCCAGCAGGGGAATCAGACTCTTTGCCATATCTTCCGAAGAATAGGCCGTAGGAATAAAATCCGGATAGATTCCATGCTGTTCAAGAGCTGTCCGGGTCCCTTCTCCTATTACTGCAAAATGAATATCAGCCAGCTTGCGGATGTCCATCTGCATTTCCTTCAGCTCATCAAAGAAGCTGGCTACTCCATTGGCACTGGTCAGTACAATCCAGCTGTAATCGCGGATCCTGTCCATAGCTTCCCTGAGCGATTCCGTCCCCATACGCTCGGTCCGAATCAAACTGAAAGAAATCGCTTCCGCTCCCTCTTCCTTCAGAAGGGAAGAGAGCTTATCCGCCATAGACCGGCTGCCGGTTATAAGAACTCTTTTTCCGGATAAAGGCTTCTTTCCGTACCATAAGAGATCCTGGTGAAGCCCCACTACCTGTCCCACAACCGTTATAGCAGGAGTCCGGATCCCGACTTTTTCCACTTCTTCTACGATAGTAGCCAAGGTCCCCACCGCAACCTTCTGGCGGGCCGTGGTGCCCTCCTGGAGAACGCCAACCGGCGTGGAAGGATCTTTACCATGTTCCATCAGACTCTTTACTATATTAGGAAGATTCTTTAATCCCATGAGAAAGATCAAGGTCCCTTCTTCCCTGGCCAGAGTACTGTAATCCAGTACATTGGCCCCTTTCTTGTGGTCGCCTTCATGGCCGGTGATCACGTGGAAAGAAGAAGCAAAGTCCCGATGGGTGACCGGAATGCCGCAATACGATGGTACCGCATAGGACGAGGAGATGCCGGGCACAACCTCAAAGTCAATTCCGGCTTCCCTAAGTTCCATTCCTTCTTCGCCACCCCGGCCGAAGATGTAGGGATCTCCTCCTTTAAGGCGGACAACCGTTTTCCCTTCTTTCGCAAGCTCAATAAGGAGCTGGTTGGTTTCGTATTGTTTTAAATGGTGGTGAGAGGACCTCTTGCCGGCATAGATCAATTCTGCGTCATCCCTGATCTCATTGAGCAGGGAATCCGAGGCCAGGCTGTCATAGACTACCACGTCGGCCTTACCAAGCAGGTCCAGGCCTTTG
>CAMOVS010000317.1 GCA_946627575.1 uncultured Lachnospiraceae bacterium | reverse complement strand
ATCATACCACAGCATGTGGCCATCATCATGGACGGAAACGGCCGCTGGGCAAAAAGCAAAGGAATGCCGAGAAACTATGGGCATGTGCGCGGGGCAAAGAATCTGGAGAGAATCTGTGAGGATGCCTGGGACCTGGGCATAAAGTATCTGTCAGTATATGCATTTTCCACGGAAAACTGGAAGCGGCCGGATAAGGAGGTTAAGGCTCTGATGCGACTCCTTCGCCGCTATCTGATCGACTGTATCGAGCGGACAAGCAAGAATAATATGCGGGTCCGGGTTATCGGTGAAAAATCAAGGCTGGATGAGGATATCCGGGCCTCCATTGAGGAGCTGGAGGAAGTGTCCTCAAAGAATACCGGCCTGAACTTTACCATTGCCCTTAATTACGGAAGCCGCGATGAGATGGTGAGGGCCATTCGCCGGGTAAGCAGGGATGTCCGCGAAGGGCGCCTGTCCGAAGACCGGATCACGGAGGAAGTCTTCTCATCTTATCTTGATACGGCTGATATACCGGATCCTGATCTGATGATACGGACCAGCGGCGAGCAAAGATTATCCAACTGGATGCTCTGGCAGCTGGCCTATTCCGAGTTTTATTTCCCAGATGTACTATGGCCTGACTTCAATAAGAAGGAACTGGAGAAAGCCATAGAGTATTATAACAGCCGTGACAGAAGATTTGGGGGTCTATGATGTTCAAACAGAGATTACTAAGCGGAATCGTGCTGGTTATTCTTGCCGTCTTTATCTTTTATGAGGGAGGCATTGTGACCCTGCTTGCCACCGGAATCATTTCCCTGATCGGGGTTTTTGAGCTGCTCAGGGTAATAGGCGTGGAGAAAGCGGTATTTGGTGTGATCTGCTATACCGCGACGGTTCTCTACTATCTGCTTTTGCTTATGGGACTGGATCAGTATGTGATACCTCTAATGATCGTGGTTCTTATACTGCTGATGACGGTTTATGTATTCACTTACCCCCGCTATCACGTGAATCAGGTTGCGATCGCTTTCTTTGCCATGTTCTATGTGACGATCATGTTATCCTGTATATACCTGATACGGAACCTTGACGGGGGAGGCTTCATGATCGTTCTGGTCTTCCTGAGCTCCTGGGGCAATGATACCCTGGCTTATTGTGCGGGGAGGCTTTTCGGAAAGCATAAGATGGCCCCGGTTCTCAGCCCCAAAAAAACGGTTGAGGGCGGCATAGGCGGTGTGATAGGTGCCGGGCTTCTGGGCCTGATCTTTGGCTTCATCGTCAAACCATATATTATGTTTGAATATAATGTTCCGGTCACTTTTGCCCTGGTTTGCATGGCAGGTGCCCTGATCAGCATCGTGGGTGACCTTGGGGCTTCGGCTGTTAAAAGAAACTATGAGATTAAAGATTACAGCAATCTGATACCGGGGCACGGAGGAATTCTGGACCGCTTTGACAGCGTGATCTTCACTGCGCCGATCATCTATTATATGCTGGTTATGGTGGTGGGACTTCAATGAAAAGATTAGCGATACTAGGATCCACGGGATCCATTGGAACACAGACACTCGAAGTGGTCAGGGAGCATGCAGATGAGCTTCAGGTTGCCGGTCTGGCGGCCGGGGCCAATATTGACCTTCTTAAGAAACAGATTCTGGAGTTCAGACCCGGGATCGTCAGTATCGGCAGTCAGGAACTGGCGATACAGCTTGAGAAAGAACTTGCATCTTCTTCTTTTAAACCGGAGATTCATTACGGTATGGAAGGGCTTATGGCAGTTGCCGGATGTCCCGAATCGGACGTGGTGGTTACAGCCGTGGTCGGCATGATGGGCATCCGCCCTACCATGGAAGCCATCCGGAGCGGTAAGGATATTGCCCTGGCCAACAAGGAAACCCTTGTAACGGCCGGACACCTGATCATGAAGATGGCAGAGGAATACGGGGTGGCCATCCTGCCTGTGGACAGTGAGCATTCGGCCATATTCCAAAGCCTGCAGGGAAACCGGAGAGAGGATCTTGACCGTATCCTCCTGACCGCTTCCGGCGGTCCCTTCCGGGGATACAGCAAAGATATGCTCGATCATGTTACATTGGAACAGGCCCTCAAGCATCCCAACTGGGCTATGGGCAAAAAGATTACCATCGACTCCTCGACCATGGTCAATAAGGGCCTTGAAGTGATGGAAGCTCATTGGCTCTTTGATGCAGATTATGACCGGATTCAGGTTCTGATCCAGCCTCAGAGCATCATACATTCTATGGTTCAGTATGTAGACGGGGCCATCATTGCCCAGCTGGGGACTCCGGATATGAAGGTGCCGATTGAGTACGCCCTGTTTTATCCGGAGCGCAGAAGTCTGGCCGGAGACCGCCTGGACTTTGCGGCCTTATCCCAGATTACTTTTGAAGATCCGGATTATGAAGTTTTCCGGGGGCTTGCCCTGGCTTTCGAGGCCGGCAGGGCCGGAGGCACTATGCCCACCGTCTTTAATGCGGCCAACGAAAAGGCGGTTGCCCTTTTCCTGGATAGGAAGATTGACTACAGGGATATCACCGCCTGGATAGAGAAGTGTATGAATGCTCATAAGCTCAAGGACCATCCCGATCTGGGAACCATCCTGGAGACGGAAGAGAGAGTCTATCGGTTTATGGACGGAAAGGAAAGCTATGTTTAAAATAATTCTGGCCATTCTTTTATTTATGGTCATTGTAGTATTTCACGAGTTTGGACATT
>CAMOVS010000316.1 GCA_946627575.1 uncultured Lachnospiraceae bacterium | reverse complement strand
TCACCAATCATAATAACCTTATGTCCCTCTTCCTTTTTCTGAGACACAAACCGGGCCTTATCCTCGGGAAGGACTTCAGAATAATACTCATCCACACCCACTTCAGCTGCTATGGAAGCAGCAGTTCGCTCGCTGTCACCGGTCATCATCACGATATGTTCAAACCCTTTAGCCCGCAATCCGGCAATGACATCCGCTGCCTCCGAACGCAATGGATCTTCGATCAATATGACCGCTGCCAGCTTTCCTTCCACTGCCATATAAAGGTGTGAATACTGGTCCGGCAGCTGGTTAAAGCGGCGTTTTCCTCCTCGTGGTATCTGGCATCCTTCATCTTCAAAGACAAAATGATAGCTTCCTATAACTGCCTTCTTATCCTCGATCATGGTGGAGATCCCGTGGGCTACCACATAGTTAACCTGGGAATGCATCTCCTCGTGGGAGAGCCCCTGCCTTTCAGCCTCGGCAACAACGGCCCTGGCCATGGAATGGGGGAAATGCTCTTCCAGACATGCAGCGGTTCTGAGAGCCTCTTTTTCCTCCCAGTCCCCGAAGGCAACCACACCGGCCACCCTGGGCGAGGCTTTCGTCAGGGTTCCTGTTTTATCAAAGATAATAGTATCGGCCTCCGCAGCGGCTTCCAGGAATTTTCCGCCCTTGACGGTCATTTCTGACCGGCTTGCTTCCCGGATAGCGGAAAGGACCGAGATAGGCATGGCAAGCTTAAGAGCACAGGAAAAATCAACCATCAGAACAGACAAAGTCCTGGTCACATCCCTTGTCAGCGCATAGACCAGACCGGTTCCCAAGAAAGTATAGGGCACCAGCCGGTCGGCAAGGTGTTCTGCCTTGCTTTCCAGATCTGACTTCAGCTTCTCAGACTCCTCAATCATTTGCACGATCTTATCATAGCGGCTGCTTCCCCGGGCACCTTGCACTTCTAGGGTCAGCTCCCCTTCCTCCAGCACCGTACCGGCGTAGACCATGCTTCCCTCCGCCTTGCGGACCGGGAGAGATTCTCCGGTCATAGAAGCCTGGTTGACCATGCCTTCACCTTTGCATACAATCCCGTCAAAGGGAATCACATTGCCCATGTGAACCAGCACATGATCTCTTTCCTCAATCTCCTGGTAAGGAACAAGCATTTCCCGGCCATTTTTGCTCAGCCAGACCTTATCCACATGGAGGGACATGGTTCTGGCCAGATCTTCCACCGACTTTTTATGGGTCCATTCTTCCAGAATGCCACCGACCTCCAGCAGCATCATAACCGAGCCGGCAGTTGCGATGTCTCCCCTCAGGAAGGATACGGTTACCGCCGTCGCATCAAGAACCGATACATCAAGACGTCCTGCCTTCAGAGAAGCCAGGCCTTCCCTGATGTAGCGCCAGGATCTGATGCCGGTGGACAGAATCCGGACCGGCATGGGAAGAAAAAGCCGCCTGCCGTAATGAATCAAGACTCTTTGAACCAGTCTCTCCTTATACTCCCGGTTGGTTTTCCTGCCGGAATGAGCCTTCACTTCCTCGGGCAGTCCGGTCTCATGCATGCTAAGCCGGCTTATCTGTCTGAGGATCTCCTCCCGGGCTTTTCCTTGCGGATCCGGCTGATAGGTCACTACCAGATCACCCGTACGCTCATAAACCTTCACGGACCGGTAAGCGCCTGTCTTTTCCAGTTGGTACTGAATGGCATCCGCCTGGTCACAGGTCATCCGGCCGGCAGACAGGCGGACACGGATCCTCCCCCGGATCTCATCAATAATTCGAAACTTCAATCTAATCACCTCGATACATGGAAATCATTTTCCGGGCCGGACTCTATTCTTCCTCTCTGTCCTCTGCCTGATCCTCATCTTCAGGCTCTTCATAGTAAACTTCCGCAGCAAGACGATCTTCGTTGATCTGTTTAGCCCCCTCATAGATGTCCTCTGCATTCTCCTGGAGGATGGTTACCTGGTCCATAACACAATCTTTGGCCCTTAGGACAGCCGCTGTCGTATTGGTATAAACTTTTTTGGCATCCTTGCTGGAAAGAGCTTTCAAACCAGCCGTTCCAAATAAAACACCGCTTGCAAATGTGCATACCTTTTTCCAATTAATCTTTTTCAGACACTCGTACATCATTCTGCCTCCTTTTTCTGATTAGCTTTATTTCATATTTCATCAGGTAATGATAGTTGGATCTGATCCAAAATATGTATTATCGGAAAATATTTTGATGATGACTTCTGCATAAATCACACAAAATATTCTACTAATAGTATAAAGATTCACAAGAGAAAATGCAATCCGAAGGACCTCTAATCTTTGTAAGTACATACAAACTAATTATTGTTAGTCCAGGAATTCCCTTTGTTTATGCGGATATTTCATATTCTTTTTCTTCATGGCGCCAAAAAAAATAGATCGACCAAACCACAGTTCAATCGATCTAATACATATTTATTGATAATTTAATATCAATAAGTTATTTTAAACATAATTAATTCTTTCTGGCTACCGGCCGCATTGGGATATTCATCACCCTCTGAACCAGCACGGTGAAGAATGGAACGGATAGTACCAGGGTAACAATAAGGGAAAAAATCAAAGTATTCCATATGCCAAACAAAGGCGGCATATCCGGCAGCAAAGGTCCAAATCCCAGGATATTAAGTATATAAGACAGGACGAACGGATGAAATACAAAAACACCCAGAGTTTGCTGTCCCATCTTCCCT
>CAMOVS010000315.1 GCA_946627575.1 uncultured Lachnospiraceae bacterium | reverse complement strand
GGCTGTGTGGGTATCAATGATGTAGCCGTCGGTCTCATAGACTCTCCGGATCGCTGCCGCAGTCTCAGTCTCATCCGCATAATTTCCGTAAAAATCAGCAAGCCCTGCCTTCATATCCTGACTGATCTCATAGACGCCTTTATCGGCAAGATCGGCCATCATGGCCCGATTCTTCTCATCATCACAGCCGGCGATGGTATAGATCAGTCTCTCCAGGTTGCTGGAGATCAGGATGTCCATGGAAGGCGAGGATGTCAGGATGAAATCGCGGTTGCGGTCGTAGATGCCGGTCCGGAAGAAATCATAGAGCACCTTGTTCTCATTGGAGGCACAGATCAGCTTGTGGATGGGGATACCCATTTCTTTGGCATAGTATGCCGCCAGGATGTTGCCGAAGTTGCCGGTGGGAACCACCACATTAATCTCCTCTCCCTCCCGGATCTCTCCCCGGGCAAGGAGGGTGACATAACTGTATACATAGTAGACCACCTGGGGAACCAGACGGCCGATATTGATGGAGTTGGCGCTGGAGAACTGATAACCTGCCTCTGCCATCCTCCCGGCCAGATCCGGATCCGAGAACATGGCCTTGACCCCGTTCTGGGCATCGTCAAAATTCCCTTCAATCCCGATGACGCTGGTATTATCTCCCCTTTGGGTTACCATCTGCTTCTCCTGGATGGGGCTTACTCCATGCTTAGGATAGAAAACAATGATTCTGGTACCCGGCACATCCGCGAAACCGGCCAGGGCGGCTTTTCCGGTATCGCCGCTGGTCGCTGTCAGAATCACAATTTCCTTGGTCACCTGGTTCTTGCGGGCGCTGGTCGTCAGCAGATAAGGGAGGATAGACAGAGCCATATCCTTAAAGGCAATGGTCGCTCCGTGGAAAAGCTCCAGATAGGAAGCATCACTCTTTTTAACCAGGGAAGCGATGGTCTCTACATCGAACTTGCTGTCATAGGCCTGGTCAATACAATATCGGAGTTCTTCCTCGGTAAAATCAGTCAGGAAAAGACGCATAACTTCATAGGCAATCTCCTGATAAGACCGGTCTGTCAGATCAGAAAGAGAAAGCTCCAATCTGGGGATCCGGTCCGGGACGAACAGGCCTCCCTTGCCGGCCAGGCCCTTAAGTATGGCCTGGGAAGCCGTGGCTGTCTCGCGGTGATCTCTGGTACTGTGATAGAGTATCTTGTTCATTTTCCTTCCTCCTCTACTATCAAACGCTGAGGTCATAAGCTATCTCGGAACGCGCTGCTGCCAAACAGCTCCTGCGGTCCTGCTGTCATATATATTTCCCGCCCTGCTGCATACAGGTCTTTTTCAGGCGGCGGATGGCCAGGCAAATCATGACCAGACCGCTTAAAAGCAGCATGACGGCGGATAATTTATAAAATGTATAAGAAAACAATCTGCTGTTGATATCCAGACCGAAGCCTGCACAGAAAGAGCGGAATATGCCGCTGTCACCGGTGATGTTGATCTGGTAGCCCACATAGGACGAAATAGGATTGAGGGACATGACCAGCATGGCTGCGATGGCGCCGGCATGATAAACCATGGACCCGGATCCCGACAGGACGTCTCCTCCCCCGAAGATGCCAAACCGTCCGCTCACAAGTGCTACTATAACATAAGTTCCTATAAAAAACAGGATTTCCATCAAAATCATCAAAAAAGCGGAAAAGAAACCCTTGCGGCTGAGGGCAGAACAATAAGATGCCAATGCCGTGCTCCAGAAAGATACCATGGCGATCTCCATCCCCAGCCGGACCACCTGAAACCAGGTTACCCCGCTGTATATAGCCGACAGGAGGACAACCGGCAGGCTGGAAAGGAAAAGCAGTATGTTAACGGCCATCACCAAAACAAGACGGGCCATGACATATTGGCGAGGATAGCCCGGTACCAGGGCAAAGGACTCCCGGTAGGTTCCCTCGTTATCCGGGGTGAAAAGGCCCCAGGTCATGATGGCAGAGAGGAGCAAAGAGAAAGCAAGCTGTATGGTAGTAATTATAATAAATTGAAAGCGGGAAGTCGAAGGGTCATAATAGTACCCCTCCGAATAGGACTGGGCATTGACCAGCATAATCATGATGGTGATCAAAGCAAGAATGGCATTGTAAAATATCACCATCATGGATAGGCGGACACCCCGGCCTTCCCTTAGAAATTCTATTTTTAAAAGAGGATTCCACATATCCGGCTGTCTCCCATTCATATAGGGCTCCTATGCACGGCCCCGGCATTCATCAAAGCCACGGCCATCCGCGCAAGGCACATATGCTGCGTATGATCCGTGCTGCCTGACAGCAACACACATTCCAAGTGAAGCATCCTCAGCCCCGGAACATCTCATTGATCCCGATCCGGTCCCTGGTATAACTCTGGATCAGAGCACCGGCCCCTACCAGATCCGCCAGGAGATCGGCTTCCTCCTTTTCCTCTCCCCGGAAACGGAAAATGACATCATGATCCTTGACGGTAACCCGGTCCACCAGTTTGTCCTTCTTCAGGACAGCCAGGGCCTCCTCCATACCGGAAAGGACCCGCATGGTAACCGGACTCCTCTTAAGCAGGTTTTCATAAACCTCCTCAATCTGCCCGCACATGCCGGTCCTGCCTTCTTCTATCACCGCAATATCTGTGATAAAACCCAGCAGGTCCGGGTACATCTCCGTATTAAGAATCATGGAAACTCCATCCTCGTGGAGGTTCAAAA
>CAMOVS010000314.1 GCA_946627575.1 uncultured Lachnospiraceae bacterium | reverse complement strand
AAAAGCAGGTTGACAAAGCACAGCAGGACTGTTATACTTTAACTGATTAAAGTCTGAGAACAAAAGTAGTACTCTTATCTGTCGTCATCACAGAGAGCCGGGCTGGTGGGATCCGGTATGGCAGGATCTGAGGAATGGATTTGGGAGATGCAAGGTGAAATGATAGTAGCCGACGCCGCGTCCTCGCGTTACAGGGGTAGGATATCGAGAGAATACATAGGTATACTATATCTCTCCGTATCGGATTGAGTGAATTACAGGACAGGTGGACTGTAATTAATCAGGGTGGTACCGCGAATGATTTCGTCCCTGGCAGATCGCAAGATCAGCCAGGGATTTTTTTTTGTTATAAGTCAGTGCCATGCGACCATGGGCTGCATGCTTGCATGCAGGACCATGGGCATATGGCACGACAAGCAGAATGAGGAAGGAGGACGGAAGTCCGGAATCCGAATGCAGCTTGGAATCGCTGGGAGCTGCAGGGCAGCGGAAGCGATTCGACTTATAACAAAAAAAGAGGAAGTCAGTGCCATGCGACCATGGGCTGCATGCGTCTCCTATCAACACCACATGGAGGACCAATGAAGAAAAGAAAAAAGATTCTAACCAAAACCTTAAGCCTGATTAATAGGTCTGCTGTCAGTATTTACGAAAAGTATGCAGGAAGAGGCAGGGGATTTCTCCTGGAGAGCTATGATAGGAATTATGACCGTTATTGCTTTATGGGACGCGATCCTGAAGAAATGATCCGGGCTTCAGCAGATGGTCTTGAGTTCGTAGGCAGGGAAGGAAGCAGGTCTTTTGTCCGGGGGAATCCCCTGCAGCTACTGAAGGATTACATGGATGAATATGAAGTAGACCAGGGCCATAGTGATCTCTTTTTTACAGGCGGTCTTGTCGGGGCTTTGGGATATGATTTTGTCAGATACCTCGAAGACCTGCCGGATGATAATCCGGATGAGATCGGGATAGGGCCGGTTCAGCTCTTTCTGGTGACAGAATTCCTGGTTATTGATCATCTGGCGGAGACCATGACAGCTGTTGTCCTGTCTGAGGATAGGGAGGAAGCCTTTGTCGAAGGGGAGAAGAAATTAAAGGAAATGCTTGATGAAGCCCTGGGGCAGGATCAGACCGATCAGACCGATACAGGATCTGAAAAGTCCATAGAGCAGGCTTCTCGGGAATCCGGGCAGGACCTTCCGGAGCCGGATGGGAGGATTGTTTCCAGGACGGATGATCCGGATTCCTACTGCAGGAAGGTGGAGAAGATCAAGGATTATATCGTGGAAGGTCATGTCTTTCAGACCGTCCTTTCCCAGCGATGGACCATCGAAACAGGCCAGGATGGCTTTGACCTTTATAAGAAGCTGAGAGATCTCAACCCTTCTCCTTATATGTATTATTTTCGATTTGATGATTTTGAGATTATAGGCAGCTCGCCGGAGATGATCGTCCGGCACAGGGATCAGAAGCTTGTTACCAATCCTATAGCGGGGACGCGGCCCAGGGGGGCAACGCCGGAGGAGGATGAAGATCTGGCCCGGAGTCTGCTGGCTGATCCTAAGGAACTGGCGGAACATGTTATGCTGGTGGACCTGGCCCGGAATGATATGGGACGGATTGCCCGGTTTGGATCGGTTAAAGTCAGGGACTTTATGCATATTCGTAAATACTCCCATGTCATGCACCTGATCAGCATGGTGGAAGGGAAAAAAGCAGGTCAGTATCATCCGATCGATCTGGTTAGTGCCTTTCTCCCGGCAGGGACCTTAAGCGGGGCACCTAAAGTCCGGGCTATGGAGATCATCGATGAACTTGAATCTGTCCGAAGGGGGCTCTACGGAGGCGCTGTTGGCTATATTGATTTTAATGGAGATGTAGATTTCTGCATTACTATCCGCACCATGATTAAGAAGGATAATCTGGTCTACATTCAGGCCGGTGCAGGGATCGTAGCGGACAGTGATCCGGCTTCTGAATATGAAGAGTGCTGTAATAAGGCAGGTGCTCTTGCCAAAGTTCTAATAGCAAGAGGAGGGGTGAACGATGATCCTGCTGATTGATAACTATGATTCCTTCACATACAACCTTTATCAGTATATGGGAATCTTTGATCCGGACATCGCCGTTTTTCGGAATGATAAGATCACTATTGGTGATATTGAGATGATGAATCCCGACAGGATTGTTCTTTCCCCAGGCCCAAAGAGTCCGAAGGAAGCCGGGATCTGCATGGAAGTGGTAAAGAAATTCTATGAGAAAAAGCCCATCCTTGGCATCTGCCTGGGACATCAGAGCATCGGGGCGGCCTTTGGAGCTAAGATTGTTCATGCCAAAGAGCTTATGCATGGAAAGCAGAGCACCATCGCCCACGAGGGAAAGGGTATTTTCACAGGCTTGCCCAGCCCTATGAAGGTGGCCAGGTACCACTCTCTGGCGGTGGAGGAAGCCTCTCTCCCTGATTGCTTTGACATTCTGGCCCGGACGGAGGATGGGGAAATCATGGCCATGGAACACAGGGATTATCCGCTGATCGGGATTCAGTTCCATCCGGAATCCATCTATACAGAACATGGGAAGAAGATGATCGAAAACTTTATCGTATAAGTCAGTCACAAGGCGGACAGGCAATCCGGACTTATACACCCTGAACGATAGGGAAGAGAGAGGAATATAGATCTATGATATTAGATGTGATAGTGGAAGATAAGAAAAAGAGACTTGC
>CAMOVS010000313.1 GCA_946627575.1 uncultured Lachnospiraceae bacterium | reverse complement strand
GAAAAATTTTATGCTCAGGAAAGACCATGTGCACCATGTATCCTTTATCAAAATTTATTTGTGCACAACATACCAAAACGTGCCTTGTACAAGTAATATAGGGAATTCTTAAAGCTGTTTAAGGGTAAGCTTGCAGAACTCTTGGCATTTGTGCCCTGTTTCGCATATTTATTTATCCTGCTTTCTATAAAAATTGCAATAATGATTTTCTGCTATCAGACAATTCCGACATTTTACAGGCTTTTTAAGCTGTGCTAATGTCAGTATAACCTGGCCGGGTATTCCGTATAAGCGATGCAGGTCAGGGGATGGAAGATAAGTGTGGCAGAAATAGAAATAATAGAAAGACAGGAGATGATACTATGGCAATTAAGCTTATAGCTACTGATTTAGATGGTACATTATTAAATAGCAAACATCAGCCGCCGGAGGAATTCTACGGCTGGGTGAGACGTCATCCGGAGATCCGTACTGTGATTGCAAGCGGCAGACAGTACCAGACCCTGCGTGATATGTTCGGAGAATTGGGAGACCGGATCACCTACTGTGCGGATAACGGTGGTTTTATATTCCATCGGGGCAAGATGCTTTATTCTAATCCTATCAAAAAAGATGACCTCTACCATGCCGTTCGCTATATGGGAAATATACCTGGTGTGACACTGGTATTTTCCGGAGCGAAAAGCGCCTATGTAGAGAATCCGGATCCGAAGGTTTATGACAATATCAAAATGTTCTTTTCGGCTCTGGAGATCGTGGATGATCTGAATGATGTTGTAGGTAAAGATATCATAGTGAAGATGTCTCTCTATGAGGAAAATGGAGATGCAGAGAATCTGGTGAAGTACCTTCCGGATCTTGGGAAACATATTCAGAGGGTGCTGTCGGAAAAGCATTGGGTGGATATTCAGAATGTGACCACCAGCAAAGGGGCAGCCATGAAGTTCCTTCAGGATTACTATCAGATATCCAGGGAAAGCTGTATGGCATTTGGCGATTATCTGAATGACTATACCATGATGAAGGCCTGTCATTACAGCTTCGCCATGGGAAATGCTCATCCCAAGCTTAAGGAGATTGCCAATTTTGAGACCACCACGAATGATTACATGGGGGTCATGAATATGCTTAGTGTAATGACAGAGTAAATGCTTGTATAAAGAGAGGACGCTTCTCAATAGACGGCTAATTGAGAGCCGTCTCCTTTTTCCGTGTGACAAAAGTTGTCAACGAGAACCGTCCCCGTTGACAAAGGAGGGATACAATGCGGGAGAGATTGTTAAAGCTCTTTAAGCTCTTTGAATCGTTTGTCTTGTTCTCTTTTCTGGGTTGGATCTATGAATCCGTTTGGTGTGCTATGATTGAAAACAATCATGGATTTGTCAATCGAGGTGTCCTCTTCGGACCCTGGCTGCCGATCTACGGGATTGGAATCCTTATAATTCTTGCTGTGGTGAAGAAAGCCAGGATCAAGAGGCCTCTTATGATTTTCTGTGTGGCCACCTGCATATCAGCAGTGGTTGAATTGATTGGTAGTTATATTATGGAAATGCTGGTTGGCAGTTTTGCCTGGGATTATTCGGACATGTTCGGTAATTTTCAGGGCCGGATTGCTGTCAAACCGGATATGATGTTTGGATTTCTTACGCTGATTGCTGTATATGGGGTTATGCCCCATCTGAAAGAGTATCAGGAGGGAAATCAGCGAATAAGAATGGCTTGCGATGCAGCTGTTTTTGCTCTGTTGATGATTGATGCTGGCTTTTTTATAGGAAGAATGATAGCATAGACTTAGACGGGAGAGATAAGCCGTTAAATATGTTTTATCTTTAAAGGAACAAGAAGAGATGACAGAAGACCAATGGGACAGGCTGCTTAGGATCAGAACCTCCGGCAGGGATGATTCCCATGCAGACCAATATCGCTTCCCCTATGAGCCGACGCCCTACCGTGTTCTGGAACGGCTGGCCGGCAGCGGCTATATTACAAAACATAATACTCTTATAGATTATGGATGCGGAAAAGGCCGGGTGGATTTCTTCCTCTCCTATCAGATCCGATGCAGGACAATCGGTGTGGAGTATGACCGGAGGATCTATGAGGCTGCTGTCAGGAATAAGAAGAATGCAGTATCAGCAGACAGGGTTGAATTGGTTGCTGCTAAGGCTGAGGGGTATAAAGTTCCGCTGGAGGCTGATCGATTCTATTTCTTCAATCCATTTTCAGTAGAACTGCTGCAAAAGGCCTTCAGGCGGATCAGAGAGTCAAGGGAATCCCATAAACCATGTTACGAATCAGGATATGGACCAGGCGGGCCTCAGGTGAGACAGGATGGTTGGATCGGACGGGACATGCTATTCTTTTTCTATTACCCGTCATATGAGTATGTGTCCTGGCTGATGACGGTGGAAGACCTTATGTTTCTGGACGAGATCGATTGTATGGACCTGTTTGAAGGGGCGGATCGTCGGGAGCGGATTCTGGTTTTTGAGATGATCTAATCATGTGCAGCATCAAAATATGCTTTAAGGACCTATATACACTTATACGAAAGGACAGAAGGGAGTTAGGAAAATGATTTACAGAGATTTTCAGGGTATGAAGCTGTCGGCACTGGGCTTTGGCGCTATGCGGCTTCCGGTGATTGATGGCGATGACAGCAGAGTTGATGAGGCAGCAGCTATGAAGATGGTTGATACCGCCATGGCCGATGGTATTAATTATTT
>CAMOVS010000312.1 GCA_946627575.1 uncultured Lachnospiraceae bacterium | reverse complement strand
TACATCGGTCCCTGCTTCCAGGAGGATCGTTTTCAACTGATACTGTGCCAGACAGTGGGCGATCGCTGTACCTGTGATGCCGCCGCCTATGATGACTACATCATACTTCATATGGGATAATCTCCTTCCTGATTTTGATTTCGCCGCTCATAATTATTAACGGATTATATTGCCGGATTCTTGCCGGCACGTGCCCGTTCATGGACTATTATTTTATAATTCATATAACTTGAGTGGGCATAATAAGAGTATATCGACAAGAAAAAAACTCGTCAAGGGTATGGGAATGATACTCACAAAAATTTCACAAAAAAGGTACACCAGTTTACTGGGTTTGTGGTATACTTTGACTAAAGCAGATTGCTGTTTCGGGGCTGAGACAGGATCATGAACAGGCCGGGAATGGCAGCGATATGCTTGCATGATATAGCATTTACATGCATATTTGTTAACGGTGAAACGATAGAGTGGAGGTGGCTGTATTGGATTATGGTCTGAAAGGGAAAAATGTTCTGGTAACCGGCAGTACCAAGGGCCTTGGCGAGGCGATCGTTCGGATTCTCGCAGGCGAGGGGGCCAATGTAATTGTTTCCGGCCGGAGCGAGGATCTGGCAAAAGATATTGCGGAAAAACTGACAAGGGATTATGAGGTGAAAGCAGTCGGTATTCCCGCTGACCTGGGAAAAAGGGGCGTTGCCCAAGAGCTCTTTGCCAAGAGTCTGGAGGCTCTGGGCGGACTGGACATCCTGGTGAACAATGCAGGAATCTGGCCGACCGCCTATGTAAGGGAGATGACGTTGGAGGCTTTCGATCAGACCCTTTATATGAATCTGGAAGTGCCCTTCCTTTTGAGTAAGCTGATGGTGAATCACCTGATTGAACATGATAAAAAAGGAAAGATCGTTCAGGTTGTCTCCCAGGCAGCCTTTCACGGGTCAACGACAGGTCATGCCCACTATGCCTCTTCCAAGGCCGGTCTGGTCACATTCTCCAGATCTCTGGCCAGGGAAGTTGCCGGTTACGGCATCAATGTGAACTCTGTTGCCCCGGGCATGATGGAGACTCCCATGGTAGCTGAGGCTCTGGAGAAGAAACGGGATTACTATAATGGCCGGATTCCTATCGGCCGAGTGGCAAGCGCGGATGAAGTCGCCTATGCTGTTGCTTTTCTTGCCTCCAACAAGGCGGACTACCTGACAGGCATAACCATCGACGCCACCGGCGGCATGCTGATGCGTTAGGGGAGGCAGCGAAAGCTGTTGCGCAAGTCGCACGGAATCGTCAAGTCGATTCCTGTTGAAAAGTTGCTGCTGTTTTCTTGTGTTTGGTTACATAGTATTGGCTTAACAAAAGAATAAAGTAAGGAGGGTTACACGATGAAGAATTATCTGATTGGTATTGACGCGGGAAATACATCCAGCAAGGTTGTGATCTTTGATGAGTTCGGCGAGATTATGTCCGAGGCAGCAACGCCCAGTATGCGCTTTGAGCAAAGAGGCCCCGGCTTTGAAGAGTTTGATATGGACAACCTGTGGAGTGACATTACGGTATGTATCAAGACAGCCATCGATAAATCCGGAGTGGATCCCAAGGACATCAAAGGAATCGGCGTGACCTCTTTCGGCAACGGTCTGGTTTTTGTCGGAAAGAACGGTGAAGCGATTGCTCCCGGATGCTTCTCCCATGACCACCGGGCGGACGATATTATCGCCATGTACAAAGAAGAAGGAAGCTATGACAAGATCAATGACCTGGTCTTTGGTACCCTCTTTGCCGGTGAGCCCGGCCCTATCCTTCGCTGGTACAAAGAGCATGAGAGGGATGTCTACGACAAGATCGGCGGAGCCATGATGTTCAAGGACTATATCATGTTTAAGCTGACCGGCGTTCTTGCTACAGACCTTAACTGCTGGGGCGGTTCTTTCATGTTTGATCCCAAAACCATGGAATACTGTGACGAGCTTTTTGAACTCTATGGCATCGAGGAGATGAAGGATTGTATGCCGGAGCTTCATGAGGCGACCGATATAGTCGGAAAGGTAACAGCAGATGCCGCAAAGATCACCGGCCTGGCCGAAGGTACACCGGTCTGCGCCGGTATGATGGATATCCTGGCCTGCCTGGTAGGATCCGGCGCTACCGGAGATGGTGTCTACACTGCAGTTGCAGGCTCTTGGAGCATCAACGAGACTCATTCCACAAGAATGATTCCCGGTCTTTCCTCCAACATGCCCTATCTGTATAAAGGAGAATATCTGAACTGTTCTTATACAGGGGCATCCGGATCCAACTACAACTGGTTTACCACCACGTTGGGTGACAAGGCCAAGATTGAAGGAGAGAAGAGAGGCATTTCTTATTATAAGGTTCTCGATGAATGGATCGATAGTGTGGATCCTGAGAAATGCGACGTAGTGTTCGGACCTTTCGTGGCCCAACCCAGCCTCCATCCCAATACCAAGGCCCATTTCCTGAATCTGGACCTGAATACATCCTATGAGGAGATGTGCTATGCCGTAGCGGTTGGCTGCGCCTTCATCCACAAGTATCATATCGATATCCTGAAGAATGCGGGACTTCCCCTGGAAGTTGTCCGTCTGACAGGGGGGACGGCCAGGAGCAAGGTATGGAACCAGATCTTTGCCAATGTCCTTCAGATCCCCATTGTCGGTGTAGACTGTGAGGAGACAGGAGCCCTCGGATCGGCCATCGCAGCCGGCATCGGAGCAGGTGTATACAAG
>CAMOVS010000311.1 GCA_946627575.1 uncultured Lachnospiraceae bacterium | reverse complement strand
TCTTTCATAATAGCTCCCGTAGTCCGGTCAGCCAGTTTGGCTACCCGGCCTTCCGGCTGGCCCGGAAGCTCAATCCGGTCCTTATCCTTCTTTTCCGGTGTCTCCTGGTCTTTGATCCCATCATAGTAATAAGCCTGGACCGCCACGGTGTTGGCCAGGTCATAACGGTTTCCTGCCGTCTTTTTCAGGCGGATCCGATAAGTGAGGGTTACATAATCTCCGGGCATCAGGAGTCCTTCCTGTCCCTTTGTAGACGGATCCTGGTCTGCCTGCGTCTGATGCTGCTCCTTCTTAGTCGGGTCGCCATCTCCTGCATCGCACAGAAGGATCTGGTCTCTGCCAAGTATCCTTGCCTTGATGGCCTTCCCATCCTTGCTGACATATTCCGCATCAAGAGGAGCCGTTTGCGAACTGTCCCCGGGGAAGAAACCTGGAGAGTCCGGTTCGATCAGGTCGAGGAGGACCTTATCCGGGCTGTCCTTGACATTAATTCTCTTCAAGGCTGCCGTTCCGGTATTCTTCACGATCACGGAAAAGCTGACCTCTTCGCCGCCCTGGTAGACTCCGGGAATCCGGCTGCCGGAGGCAAGCTGTCCATCTTCGATCACGATGCCGCTGGTTCTGTCCGCATACTTTGTAGGAGTGATCTCTCCCTCCCCGGGAACCTGGATGGCGTCTTCATCCCTAACCAGGCTCTTTCCCTGGCTGTCCACCAGGCCGGTAATCGGGACATCCCTGAGGCTTCTTTCTTCATCGTCATCTTCATGGATATCGTAGGAAGCCTTTCCGTAGACGATGTTCGTAAGATCATAGGCATTGGCCGCGTCTTCCTTCAGATCGACTAGATAATGAAGGACTACGCTGTCGCCGACAGGCAGCCGGGACAGGCAGATCTGCGAAGCATCCTCCCCGCCTGTCAACTTGATCTTATTTCCCTTGTCTGAAGACAGGGTGCCGGATTCCGGCATCCGGAAATGCCCCGATCCTTCTTTCATGTAAGCTGCCAGGGCCTGGCCCAGATCATTGGCCTGGTCCGTGGTATCGGTCAGCGTCAGATTGTATAAGGTGACATTACCTGTATTGGTCACATGGATGGTATAATCCACCTGGTCTCCGCCGTGGTAGATGCCGGCCTGCTTCTTCTCGGTGTATCTTCCGGTCTTTTTGTCGAAGTCCACCGCTTCTCCCTTTTCATCGGTGGTCTTGTCAGCCAGCTTGGCTACGGAGAAGGCGGGCTTCATGGTGCTGTTGGTAACATTAAGGCTGTAGAGAATGACCGGATTCTCCGGATCCTCATTGTATTCCATCTTTACTTCATAAGTCTCTGGACCTTTCACATGGTTTCCGGAAGAAGCTTTCTCCCGAACGGTCCAGGTTCCTATATAGAGGGGCTGATCTTCAGGGGTCTGGCCAATCCCGTCCTTGCCGATCCGGATCTCCGCTGCCAGCGCCCCCTTGCTGACCAATGGTTGAGCTTGCGCAAGGGGCTTTCCCTGGTCATCCAGGTTCCAGGGAGCGTATATATCCTCCGCTGCCGTGATGGTAAAGACTGCCCCCTCCACAGGCTGGCCCTGGTCATCTGTTTTGATCAGGCGGATCCTTCCTTTCTGCAGAGTGTTCTCCATGGTCAGACTGCCGGTCTGCTTATCTTTCTTTTTTCCATTCTCCTTTCGGTAAATGATATTGCTGCCATCCTTTTTGCTTTGGTCGTCCACCTGGAAGAGCCAGGCTTCCTTGCTGAGAACACATCCCATGGGCGCCTTGGTCTCCACGATCCGGTAGCGGCCCAGGTTATCCATGGTATTGACAAGCGGGTTCTCATTCCTATAGACGATCCTTGGTCCCTTGTCACCATCATTTTCCTGATCCTCCTTTAACAGGGCCAGATCATGATAGGCCTGGTCCTTCTCCGACCATTCCATCAGCATGAACTCAGCCCCGGCAAGATCTTCCCCATGATCCCGGGAAGTCTTGTAGACCTTGACCGCCCCCTTGGCCAGGCTGCGGTTGTCATTGGGGAGGACGGCAGCTGCCGGTATGTCATCTTCCTCTATCTTATCCTTGCCAAAGAGGGCTTCCTTTTTCAGGCTGTGGATGACATAGGACCAGGATGTATTCACAGCCGGATCCCAGATATCCTTGTATGCATCGGGGACGGAGACTTCCTTAACCACATAGGGACCATCCCCGTATTCTTTATCATAGATGGCCTCTTTCTCTGTCGCCGCAAATACAGCAATGCCGTCCTCTCCGGTCACTGCAGTGAGAATGGCATTCTCCGCTTTGGGATCTTTGACATCTTCACCGCCAAACAAACCGAAAGTGACACCGGCTACCGGCTGACCGCTCTGTCGGTCTGTTTTCTTTACGGCAATCCGGCAGGAAAGATCGGTGATGACGATATTGGACTCTTTCCTGATGCTGGTCCCCATATTGGTCGTCACAAGGAAATAGCACTTATTTTCAACACGGATATTGCCGGCGCCTTCCTGGTCTGCTTCCCTGTACCATTCGCTGATGCTGCGGCCTATATCGGCCAGTTCCCGGTCGCTTCGAACCCGGACCTGGATGTGAAGGTCATAAGTATAACCATAGAAAGAAGCCTGTTTGAGCTGGTCTTCTTTGGCCATTGCCCGGATCATCTGGCCATGGTCTTTTTCTGTGGCGTTCTCAATGGTAAAAAGATCCGTCACATCCTCATAGTTTTCCTTCTGGCCTTCCCCTGCCGCAACAGCCCGAAAAACCTTGACCTCTTC
>CAMOVS010000310.1 GCA_946627575.1 uncultured Lachnospiraceae bacterium | reverse complement strand
GTGTTATGTTATATTATATATCAGTGCGAAAATACCCGAACAGTTGTATGAGCACAATCCACAACTGGAGGGAGGTTAGGTGAGTTTATGTCTAGTATTATCGTTAAAGAGAATGAATCCTTAGACAGCGCTCTTCGTCGTTTTAAGAGAAGCTGCGCTAAGGCAGGCATTCAGCAGGAGATTCGCAAGCGCGAGCATTACGAGAAGCCCAGCGTAAAGCGTAAGAAAAAGTCTGAAGCCGCTAGAAAGCGTAAATACAAATAATATTGTGCAATTGGGATCCCGCATGAATGGATATTCGTGCGGGATTGCTTTGTTTCCCCCGGAGTCCTGTGCTATAATAAGGCAAGCCCATAGGAGCGAGACACTTGTATGCGGATGCCCTGCAGATGGAGGGTTGCGGGACCGTGACTGGTAATGATGAGCTTGCCTGTACTGATTAAGGTTAATGATAAAGGAGGTTTGCCATGTTCTCATTGGATTCATTTGTTAAGGCGGCAAAGGATAAAAAGATTCAGATTGATGCGGTGATGGCCGTGCAGGATGGAAAGATCCTGGGCCTGTCACGTTTTAGCGATGAGATCTACCACAATGTTTACTCTGTAGCCAAGAGCTATCTTGCTACGGGAATCGGCATGGCAGTGGATGAAGGACTGCTTAAGCTCGAGGATAAGCCGGTTGATTTCTTCCCGGATATTCTCCCGGATTCCATGGATGAGCGCTGGAATAAGGTCAGTCTATATCATCTGCTGACTATGACCTCCGGGCATGGAGAACAGCTTTTGATGGCCAGGGAACGTAAGGTTCTGCGCGGCGAGTCTGACGATATACCCGGGATTACGGATGAGATGAAGCAGGAGTGGCTGATCTATGCATTTACCAGGCCTATGGTCTACGAACCAGGCCAGCAGTTCAGCTATGGGAACCTGGCCCCTTACGTAGCCGGCCGCATGCTGGAGAAGGCCATCGGAGAATCACCCCTTGACTATCTGTATGAGAGATTATGGAAGCCGATGGGACATGTAAAACCCCGCTGGGATCCGGATCCTGCCGGACATATCTTCCCGCCCAGCTATCTCTTTTTGGACATCACCAACATGGCAGCTCTGGGAGAGATGTACATGAATAAGGGAGTATATAAGGGGAGAAGATACCTGTCGGAAGAATGGGTTCAGCAGGCAACGACAGTTCGCGTTCCTTCCGTCGAGATCAATCCCGGAGGACCGGCAGCGGATGAGGCCTGCGGTTATGGATTCTATTTCTGGATGAATAAGAAGGAAGGCTTCCGGGCTTACGGAAGGGAAGGCCAGTTCGTCATCGTTCTGCCTGAGAAGAATGCGGTAATCGCAACCCAGGCCATGCATTCCGACTGTCAGGCTGTTCTGGACCTGCTCTGGGAGCACGTAGAGCCGCAATTATAATACATTTTTGGACCGGATCTTTTCTCGATTGCACAGCAAGAGAGATGCAAGATCGGGCATCCGACAACAAGAGTTCGATAATAACTTCTGCTATTAAAGGAGAAACGATTTGGGAATCTATGAAGAAGAATACCTTTTCCCGGTAGAGCATGCCGGCAATGTATTCGGCCAGCTTGATGCCAATATGAAAAATATTGAGAAGACCCTTCATGTGACTCTGATTCTCAGGGACGATAAGCTGAAAATGATTGGGGATGAAGCCGACTGCCGCCGGGCCAAGGCTGTTTTGGACCAGCTTCTGCTCTTGTCCCGGAGGGGTAATGACATCACCGAGCAGAATGTCAATTATGCCTTGTCTCTGTCTATGAAAGACAGGACTTCCGAGATGGCCCGGCTGGATGGGGACGTGATCTGCCACACGGTGATGGGCAAGCCCATCAAGCCTAAGACCGTGGGTCAGAAGGATTACGTAGATGCCATCAGCAAGAAGATGATCGTCTTCGGTGTTGGCCCGGCCGGTACAGGCAAGACCTACCTGGCTATGGCCAAGGCCATAACCGCTTTTAAGAATAATGAGGTCAACCGGATTATCCTGACCCGGCCGGCCATTGAAGCAGGAGAGAAACTGGGCTTCCTGCCCGGGGATCTTCAAAGTAAGGTAGACCCTTATCTCCGGCCTCTCTACGATGCCTTGTATGAGATCATGGGAGCCGAGAACTTCATGAAGAACATGGAGAAGGGACTGATTGAAGTGGCCCCTCTGGCTTATATGAGGGGACGGACCCTGGACAATGCTTTTGTGGTCCTGGACGAGGCCCAGAATACGACACCGGCCCAGATGAAGATGTTTCTTACCCGGATCGGCTTTGGGTCCAAGGCCATCATAACCGGCGACCTGACCCAGAAAGACCTGCCGGATGGAAGCCGGTCCGGTCTGGACGATGCCCTCAAGATCCTGGCAGCGATCGAGGAGATTGGGGTCTGCAAGCTGACCAGCGCCGATGTGGTAAGGCATCCCCTGGTGCAGAAGATCGTCAATGCCTATGATGAATACGAGAAAAAGACAGGGGCATCAGCAAAGAAAAAAAAGGAAGGCGGAAAAAAGGAGAACAGACGTAAGACCGGCTTTGGCAGGTCTTAGGCTGACTCTTTGTGTATCATTATGTTGATCCATATTGAAAATGAATATCCGGAGCTGCTGATTCCGGACCAGGACCGGGTGATCGAGCGCGTTATTCTGCAGGCTTTGGACTACGAAGGCTGCCCTTATGAGTGCCAGGTTCAGGTTCTCCTGACCAGCAACGAGGAAATACACAGGCTTAATCGTGAATACAGGAAC
>CAMOVS010000309.1 GCA_946627575.1 uncultured Lachnospiraceae bacterium | reverse complement strand
CTTCCGCGATCTGGAAAGGAACATCTTCACCAGACACTGTAACAATATCAGCCCCCAGACTCCGGGCCAGTTCCGTGCTCTTGTGAAGACGCATCCTGTCTTCCTGGGACATCCTTTCGGTGCGTGCGGTTTGAATAAAAAGCGCAGTAAAACTGCCGCCAAAAGCATGGGCCATTCTAGCGGCAGTCCGGACGATCCTCGCATTGGAAGGGGAAGAGGACAGACATACCAGGGTGTGCTCTGTCGTTCTTTCATAATTATTACTAACAGCCATGGGATCTTCCCTCCTTCCGCTGTTATTATAATATAGTCTTTCCCCTTTTTCTACTAAAAATCAATTTTCATTTGGCCGACGTTCATTTGGCAGGAGCCTGGTCAGACCGGTGCTTATGATTTGTCATACCAGCGTTTGCGGCGATTATTATCAAAGAATTTGCCGAACTTGCCCATAAGCCAGTAACCGAAGATGACCAGACAGATTAATGCAATGATTAAAACAATGGTTTTCAACATATTAATGATCTCCTTTTTTATTCTGAATATGGTTCGGATGCTTCAGATATTTGCTCCTGATCGCATCATAATGCCGGGTAAAAAGCGATCAGGGATCGCTCTGCTGCAAGACAGCTCGCACGACCCTGCCAGTATTATATATGAAAGCATTTTTGCACGTCTTTGTAATTGCCCAGGACAAGCAGGGTGGCATCGCCCGTAAGTAGAGTGTCGTGGGCTATGGATGTGTCCATTTTCCCATCCTTTTTCAGGGCCATGATATTAATCTTATACCGGTTGCGGACATCCACCTGACCGACAGTCTTGCCGATCCAGGCAGTTGGAGTGGTGACCTCGAAAATAGAATGGGAATCATCCAGCTCGATATAGTCAAGCAGATGATCGGCGCTGTAGCGGATGGCGGTCCATCTGGCCATCTGCTTCTCGGGATCAATCACTTCATCGGCACCATTGCGGAGCAGGAACTTGGCTTGAACATCACTTTCCGCTCTGGATATCACCATCCTGGCTCCCAGTTCCTTGAGCAGGGAGGTCGTCTCCAGAGAACTCTGGAAATTGTCTCCGATAGCTACGATACAAGCGTCAAAGTTGCGTACCCCCAGTGACTGGAGGAATAATTCAGAAGTAGTGTCCCCGATCTCGGCATTGGTCACCAAGGGAAGGATCTCATTGACCTTCTCCTCGCTGCTGTCTATGGCCATGACCTCGTGGCCCAGCAGGTCAAGCTGCTGGGCAATGTGTCTTCCAAATCTGCCCAGTCCGATCAGTAATATGGATTTCATAGGATCATCTCCTGTTCATAATGATTGTATCAACATTTATTTCACTTTATCCTACCATTATTTTTTCCTGGGGCAGGCGGGATAAGGATTGGCTTTTTCTGGAAAGGGCAGCGTAGATGCAGGTCAGGACGCCAACCCGTCCCATATACATGAGAGCGATGAGTATGTAAAGGGAGGCCGGGTGCAGGAAGGGCGTGATGCCAAGGGTGAGACCTACGGTTCCCATAGCGGAAGCCGTCTCAAAAAGGCAGCTGCTCAAAGGCAGGTTTTCAATCCTGCTTATGGTAAGGCCGGCGGAGACAAATAAAACGATGTAGACCATAAGGATGGTGGAAGCCGTCTTGATCGTGCTTTCTTCCAGCCTGCGGCCGAAGAAATGGCCGGATTCCTGTCTGTGAAAAACACCCCGGGCATTCCCGATAAGAACAGCAAGGGTTGTCGTCTTCATACCTCCGGCGGTAGAACCCGGGGACCCGCCTACCAGCATCAGCATGATCATGAGGGCCTGGCCCGCCCCGGAGAAGCGATTCAGGTCCGTTGTGTTGAATCCGGCTGTCCTCGTGGTCGCTGATTGAAAGAATGCGCTCAGTATTCTTTCTCCTGTCGGGATACCGGCGTACTCCAGAAAGAAAAAGAGGATGGCCGGCAGGACCAGCAACAGTGCGGTTGTGACCAGGATGACTTTGGTCTGCATCCGGTAATGCTTCCAGTGAAGCCGGTGGATCCATAAGTCTTCCCAGGTCAGGAAGCCGATTCCTCCGATGATGATTAGCGCCGGTATCGTCAGACAGATCACAGGATTCCCTTTATAAGCCGTAAGAGAAACAAAGGGTTTTGAAGCCGTTCCCATGATATCAAAGCCCGCATTGCAGAAGCCCGATATCGAGTGAAAGAGTGCCATCCAGATACCTTTGGGTCCATAATCTTTGCAGAAAACCGGCATCATAATCAGGGCCCCGGTCAGCTCAAAGACAAGAGCAGCCTTGACGATAAACCGGGTCAGCCGGACGATCCCTCCCAGATTGGGAGCAGCGATGGCCTCCTTCATGGTGCTTCTCTGGAAGAGGCTGAACTTTCTTCCGGATGCCATCAGCAGGAGGGCCGTGATGGTGATGATGCCCAGGCCTCCGATCTGTATCAGGAGGAGGATAACCCCCTGGCCGAAAGCTGACCAGTGGCTGGCTGTATCCCTGACCACCAGGCCGGTAACGCAGACGGCCGATGTAGAGGTAAATAGTGAATCGGTAAATGAAGTCCACTCCCGGCTCATGGAGGATATGGGAAGCATAAGAAGCAGGCTTCCTGCCAGGATGATGCCTGCGAAGCCCAATATTATAATTCGAAAAGGATTCCTTTTCTGTTTATAGACTGTCATTTCATCACCTGCTTATCGTTTTCTTTTTTTTGAATCATACCCGTGCACATTTAAAAAAGGTATAAGAAGATCCCCGTCCGTATTAAGATTCCATAAAGATAGGGTCAGG
>CAMOVS010000308.1 GCA_946627575.1 uncultured Lachnospiraceae bacterium | reverse complement strand
GGGGCAGGCCGATGGCCAGAAGGACATGGCTGGGATCCAGGGATCCTGAGGTGCAGGCGCTTCCGGAAGAAGCAGCGATGCCCTGGTCATCCAGAAGAAGAAGAAGGGATTCTCCTTCGATTCCTTCAAAGCAGAAATTAACGTTGCCGGGCAGCCTTTTTTCAGGATCTCCGTTCAGTCGGGCATGGGGGATGGTCGACAGGCCCTGAATCAGCCGGTCTCTCAACCGAATCTCTTTTTCTTTATTCTCCTCGAGCCGGGCATAGGCTTCTTTCAGAGCGGCTGCCATGCCAACAATGGCCGGCAGGTTTTCCGTCCCGGCTCTTTTTCCCCGCTCCTGAGCTCCTCCTTCGATCAGATTTCTCAGCGGAATTCCTCTCTTTACATAGAGGACGCCGATGCCCCTGGGCCCATGGAACTTATGACCGGACAGGGACAGCATATCAATCTGCTGCTCATGGACATTGATAGGCAGATGACCGACAGCCTGGACGGCATCGGTATGGAAGACTACCTTCTTTGCCTGGCATATCCTGGCGATCTCATCGATGGGCTGGATGGTGCCGATCTCATTATTGGCATACATGATGGTGACCAAAGCGGTATCATCCCGGATGGCCGCCTCAAGGTCTGCAGGGTCCAGAATTCCATTCTCTCCCACATCCAGAAGAGTGACCTCGAATCCTTCCTTTTCCAGTTTGCTCAATGTGTGAAGAACCGCATGGTGCTCAATCGTCGTGGAGATGAGGTGTTTCTTTCCCCGGGCTGCTCCATTCAGGGCTGCGGACCGGATGGCCTGATTGTCAGCTTCGCTGCCGCCTGATGTAAAATAAATCTCATTAAAATCCGCCCCCAGAAGCTCAGCCACATCCTCCCTGGCCTTCTGAAGGGCTTCTGCCGCTTTCTGGCCGGGACTGTGAAGGCTGGAAGGGTTGCCGTATACTTCATAGAGACACTTTGTCATAGCTTCTATGGCTGCCCCGGAAGGCCGGGTGGTCGCCGCATTATCTGCATATACATACATCGTTTATTTCACTCCTTTATGTCTAATACTTTACATGACAGAAACGGCTGTTTTGATAATCAGCTCCTTGCTGTCAAAGATTATTTCCTATTGATTCAATAGGGATTATATCTATTATTTCCTATCTTGTCAATAGGAATTATGCCTGCCAGCAGAAATTACTATAAAAGCATCACAAAATCCTCCCCTGAAACCGAAAAACCGTACAGACCGGCATCTGCCTGTCTGTACGGCTACTTCGGAAAGGGTACTTCATTTAGAGGTATTAGTACAATGGATGTTCCATATTGATGTATTCTTTAAATAATGAGGACATCTTCCTCATTTTAGATGCCGGCCAGCTGGCCGCCAAGAGCTTTGAGCGTATCCAGGACATCATCGTCCGGGGCCTCCTGACAAATAACGCCCTCTCCACCCAGGAGAACTGCGCCTGCATCTGTCATTCTTTCTTCCCAGTCTCTCATCCACTGGCCGTCTCCCCAGCCATAGGAACCAAAAAGAAGGATGGTCTTACCGGAAGCGATTCCTTCCACCTCAGATATAAAGGGGTCGAACTCAACTTCTTCCAGTACTTCGGCTCCCATAGCCGGACATCCCAGGGCGAAGGCCTTCTCGCCTGCAAGATCATCTACGGAAGCTGCATCCACGGAAACAACATCCGCTTCTCCGCCGGCCTGGGCGATTCCTTCGCCTACTGCATCTGCCATAGCCTGAGTATTGCCTGTGCCTGACCAATATACAACGCTTACTTTACTCATAACTGTCCTCCTGTACATACGATGAGAGGCGGTAAATAACCACTAAGTTTACTCACAACCCGCCGCCCATCTGATTCTTCGTTAGCTTAGCTATGCCGCATGAACACTCTTAAGCTCTTCTTCCACTCCAAAGATCAGAGTTCGAAGAGGCATGCCTTCCGACAGGCATGAAAGAACTTTTTCTCTGGCCAGATCAAAGACTTTAAACCGCTTTCTGGCTGACTCCGGGTCCCCGTAAACCTTCCAATAACCGCAAGTAAGACAATTTCTCCCCTTATTAACCACAAATCCTTTGACATCCTCGGGAGGATACCCGAGTAAAACGCCGATCTCATGGGGATAATTACTGCCTTCCAGGACGTAGGCCCGGCAGCGGTCAGAGAGCTTATTCAGAACAGAGTCGAGTGCCAGCCCTTCCATTCCGGCTTCTGCCAGAATAGTCTGATTGTTTCTGTCCTGGATCCAGCCTGCAAGCTCTTTCTCCCGGTAGAGAAGGAAGATGGACCTGCCCCGGTCTTCCGCCAGCTTTCTGCAAGACAGACCGGTACCGGCCAGGATCTCTCCAACCTGCTCATCATGTATGGAAGGGATGGTCAGCAGATTGGACACTTTGACTCCGGCGATGACCGGCGCACATTGAAAGGCCATCCGGGTTATAAGATCTTTCCTATTCATCTGGTTCAAAAGATCATGCACGGTTCGGTTCATAACGACTCCTAAGATATTGTTAGTTATATCTAACTATCGTTATATTACACTAATTTTTTGCCCTTGTCAATACCTATTTTTTCCTGCTTTTACTTGATGCCATCATGATCATCTACCATGAGCCAGAGCTCTGCCTTGCTTTACCATATAGAAAGGGCTGCCATGAAAGCTTTCCCGGATTCCACATCGAAATTCGGCCTTTCCTTCATGACAGCCCTTTCATCTTATTTTTTTATTCAAGACTCGCTCGCGAGTCTTGGCGCCGGATTCGGGTCAGCTTTGCTGACAT
>CAMOVS010000307.1 GCA_946627575.1 uncultured Lachnospiraceae bacterium | reverse complement strand
GCCGATGGAAGCGCCAACCTTCAGCCGCAGCAGGCTGCCGCGGATGTCATAGACACCGGAAAAGGACAGGCTCCCCTTCTTGTAGATCCGGGTCAGAGCGTCGCTGGTCTCCATCTGGCTCTTTAAAATGAGGGCCAGGTCGTCTGTCGGCAGCAGGGCCCTGCACTTGTCTCTGCCCATGGGGGACCCGGCATATTCAGTCAGTCTATCAATGATCTTCGGATACTCAAGGATCCGCAGTGCTTTTTCGTTCATTTAATTCTCCATATGGCCGCAGGACGCGGCCTTCTTACTTTATAAAAATATTTGTCTCAAAGCTATAGTAAAACATTCCCTTTGAGTTGTCAAATGGCCCAAAACATGATACTTTAAATGGGTAAAACTACATTTAGAAAAGGAAACGAACATGCATTATATCAATCAGCTCCGGTCCAATGACATGGTATCGGAGATTTATCTTTGTAAAGAAAAAAGAGAGCTCAAGACCAAGGCCGGCAAAAACTACTATGACCTGACCCTGCAGGATAAAACCGGCAGTCTGGATGCCAAGATCTGGGACCTGAACCCGGGGATCGAGCACTTCGAAGCCCTGGACTTCATCAAGGTCGAGGGCAGCGTGACCACCTACCAGGGCAGCCTTCAGCTCAATGTCAGACGGCTTCGCAAGGCCCGGGAGGGTGAGTTCATCCCGGCAGACTACATGCCCTGCAGCCGCTATGATATCGATGCCATGTACAAGGAGCTCCTGGGCATCGCGGCCTCCGTTAAGGAACCGCACCTGCATGCTCTCCTGGAACAGCTCTTCGTCAAGGACAAGAACCTTGTAAAGTCCTTCAAGGACCACTCGGCAGCCAAGAGCATTCACCACGGCTTCGTGGGCGGCCTTCTGGAGCACACATTAAGTGTGGCCAAGCTCTGCGACTTCTATGCCCAGCGCTACCCGCTCCTGAACCGGGACCTTTTGCTGACCGCAGCAATCTGTCACGATATCGGAAAGACCAGGGAACTGTCTCTCTTCCCGGCAAATGATTACACCGACGAGGGCCAGCTGATCGGCCACATCGTCACAGGCGTTGAGATCATCGGTGAGAAGATCCGCCAGATCCCGGGCTTCCCGGAGACCATTGCCAATGAGCTCAAGCACTGCATTCTGGCCCACCACGGCGAGCTGGAGTACGGTTCACCCAAGAAACCGGCCCTGGTGGAAGCCATCGCCCTGAGTATGGCGGACAACCTGGACGCCAAGATGGAGACCATGCTGGAGCTTTTTGAAGGGGCTCCGGATAACAATGGCTGGCTGGGCTACAACCGCCTGCTTGAGTCAAATGTACGCAAAACCACAAAATACAAGGAATCATGATGGAATTAAAAAAGAATGATGAGATCCGGGTCCGTATCGAGGACCTGGGTGTGGATGGAGCCGGCATCGGAAAGGCAGCCGGCTTCACCTTTTTTATAAAGGATGCCCTGCCGGGCGATGAGATCACGGCCAGGGTCACCAGGATGAAAAAGAACTATGGCTACGCCAGGCTCATGGACATCATCACACCGTCCCCGGACCGGGCGACGCCCAGATGCCCCGTGGCCAGACAGTGCGGCGGCTGCCAGATCCAGGCCATGGACTACCCGGCCCAGCTGGCATTTAAGCAGGAGAAGGTCCGGCAGCTCCTTGAACGCGTCGGACATGTGTCAGATTATGAGATGCTGCCCATCATGGGCATGGAAGATCCCTGGCACTACCGGAACAAGACCCAGTATCCGGTTGGACGGGGCAAAGAAGGGCAGATCGTCACCGGCTTTTATGCCGGCCGTACTCATGCCATCATTGACACGGAAAAATGTTATATCCAGCCGGAGATCAACGAACAGATTCTGACCATCATCAAGCACTGGATGACAGATCATCGGATCGATCCCTACGATGAAACGACCGGCAGGGGCCTGGTCCGCCACATCCTGACAAGGATCGGTTTTCAGACAGGAGAGATCCTGGTCTGTCTGGTGATCAATGCCAAAAAGCTCCCACACAAGGATGAACTGATCGAAGCCTTAAAGGCCGTTCCCGGCATGACCAGCATATCCATAAGCTCCAACATGGCCAGGACAAATGTGATCCTGGGCGATACTTCACGGACTCTCTGGGGCCAGGACTATATCACCGACTATATCGGCGATGTGAAATATCAGATCTCGCCCCTGTCATTTTACCAGGTCAACCCTCTGCAGACAAAGCGCCTCTATCAGACGGCTTTGGACTTTGCAGACCCGGGTCCGGAGGATACGGTCTGGGACCTCTACTGCGGCATCGGCACCATTTCCCTCTTTATCGCCCAGAAGGCATCGAAAGTTTACGGGGTTGAGATCGTGCCTCAGGCCATCGAGGATGCCAGACGCAACGCTGCCCTTAACGGTATGACGAACGCAGCATTTTATGTAGGGAAGGCGGAGGAGGTTCTGCCTCAGGCTTACGAAAAGGATCATGTCCATGCGGATATCATCGTTGTTGATCCCCCGAGAAAGGGCTGCGACAAGGCGCTTTTGGATTGCATGATCAGTATGCAGCCTAAAAAGATCGTCTATGTCAGCTGCGATCCGGCAACCCTGGCCAGGGACCTGAAGATCCTGGAAGAAGGCGGCTTTAAGGTCAGAAAAGTACGGTGCTGCGACATGTTCCCTCACAGCGTGCATGTGGAGACGGTATGCTGCTTGTACCACCAGAAAAAGGACTTCATTTCAGTGCCGTATGAGCCGAAAGATGCGGATTATCTGAAACAACTGAAAT
>CAMOVS010000306.1 GCA_946627575.1 uncultured Lachnospiraceae bacterium | reverse complement strand
CCCAGAAAAGAAGGGAATACTAATGCTCTTGCAGCGGCCTTCCGGTCCGGGGCAGAGGCTGCGGGTCATGAAGTCAGGGTTTTTGATGCGGCTGCTGCTAAGCTTGAGGGCTGTCATGCGGATGGTAACTGTGCAGACAAGGGCTTCTGCTGCAATCCGGATGATAATCAGCAGGTTCATGAGCTGATGACCTGGGGCAATGTGCTGGTGCTGGTTTCACCGGTTTACTGGAAGGGCTTTACCGCCCAGATTAAGCAGGTTATTGACCGGTTTTATGCTTATGTGGCACCTAAAGGTCAGGAAGCCTGTCATATCGAAGAGAGTTATCTCATTGCAGCAGGAATGATCCCGGATGACTCCGCTTTTGAGGCCATGAAGCTGGAGTTTGAGCATATCAATCATATGCTGGGCTTTAAGGATGCCGGTAAGCTTCTGGCTCCGGGCATTGCCGGAGAGGGAGATGCTCTTAAAGATAAGAGTCTTATAAAGCTGGCCATCGAGATGGGCTATAATGTGGGAAAGGAAAAGTCGGAAGGGGAAACGACAGACCACCATATTGAACGGAAGAATATCATCTGTTCCTCCTGTGATAATAACTGCTTACTTGAGGCTGAGTTTGTAGACGGAGAGTTAAAGACCTTTCATCCTTTGAACGGCCCCAGATCCATTTGTGAAAAACCCTTCTTCTGGAAGGATTACCGCCACCATCCGGACAGGATCCTGTATCCCCTCAAGAATGTGGGCAAGCGGGGCGAGCAGAAGTGGGTGCAGATTTCCTGGGATCAGGCCCTGGATGAAATCGCAGAACGTCTGCAGAAGGTTATTGATAAATATGGAGCTGAAGCGGTAGCCTATTCCACTCAGCCCATCAATACCGGGGATGACCAGGGTATGCTCCGCCGGTTCTTTAATCTGCTTGGAACTCCCAACTATATGACCGGAATGAATATGTGCTTCGGCAATACCATTCAGGTACACCGGTGTACCTACGGCAATAACCAGCTGGCCGACTACAGCAAGGCCAAATGTATCCTCCTCCTTGGACATAATCCCCACCGGAGAAACTGGGCATCGGAGGCAAATGCTTTAGAGGATGCCCTGGAAAGGGGCGCCAAGCTGATTGTTCTGGATCCCCGGACTTCGGAGAATACAAAACGGGCCTATTTACATTTGCCCCTCCGTTATGGCACCGATGCGGCTATGCTTCTGGGCTTTATCAACATCATTATAGAAGAAGAACTCTACGATAAGGAATTCGTGGAGAAATATACAGTAGGATTTGACCAGCTGCGGGAGAGAATTAAGGAATATCCGGTAGGAAAGGTAGCCGAAATTACAGGATGCGACCCGGATATGATTCGCCAGGCTGCCAGAATGTATGCCACTTCAGGCGCTTCCATCATCCCCTGGGGACCCATACCGGATATGCAGGTGAATGGAACCAGTGCGGCCAGGTGTACCGCCATCCTGATTTCCATCTGCGGATTCCTCAACAAGACCGAGATGCTGCAGTACCCGGATCCTGACCTGGTTAGCTGCTCCGCTCTGGAGCTTCACGGCATGCTGCCCATGGAGCAGAAATTAAAGCAGCTGGGTACGGAAAAATATCCGCTTTTAACTTATAAAGGCTATGAGATGCTGCGGGAGCCCAACAAGAAAGTGTTCGGTAAGGACTGGCTCAACCTCTTCACCAGTTTCATGTGCAACCCGGCTTCTGTTTTTGAGGCCATGAGGGGGGAGGGTCCTTATCCGGTGAAGGCTTTCTTTGCACTGGGCAGCAATGCTCTCATGTGTTATGTGAACCAGAGAGGCGCTTTCAAAGGGCTGATGAACCAGGATCTCATTGTGGTTCAGGACCACTGGCTTACTCCGACTGCCCAGCTGGCAGATTATATTCTTCCTTCGGATTACTATATGGAAAGACCTGCCCTGCGTAATCAGGACCATTCTCCGGCCATGAATATGCAACAGCAGCTTTTCCAGCCTCTGGGTGAATCCAAAAATATGTATGATCTGCTGAAAGGCCTGGCAGACCGGATGGGACTCTCAGATTACTTCCCATGGAAAACATTTAAGGATGTGTTAGATTACCGGCTGCAGAAGACCGGAAAGACATTTGAAGACCTAAAAAACAATCCTACTGTACTGCCATCGAAGGGTTATGACCCGTTTACGGAAGGCTTTGCCACTCCCAGCGGCAAAATTGAGCTATACAGTTCTGTGTTTGAAAGCCTGGGGCTTGATCCTCTGCCTTACTACAGGGAGCCGGCCCAGACTCCAATCTCCAATCCGGAGTTGGCTAAAGAATATCCGCTTACCATGTTTGTAGGTGTGAGAGATAAGGCACTTTACCTTACCAATTATCGGCAGATCGAGGGGATGAGAAAGCATAATCCGTATCCGGAAGCCTTTGTCCATCCGGCAGATGCAGCGCGGGCAGGCGTGACCGACGGAGACTGGATCTGGGTAGAAACCACCCACGACCGGATCATGTTGAAGACCCTAATCGATGCGGAACAGCCGGAAGGCACTATTCGGATCCCCCACGGATGGTGGATGCCGGAACTTCCTCCGGGCCTTGAAACCGGCCTGTCCGGAGCCATGCTTTTTAACGATGCCATGATCCTGCCGGATGATGACTGGAACACAGACCGGGAGCAGGGAATTCCCAACTTAAGAGGCGGTCTGCTGGCTAAGATCTATAAGGCAGAGCAGATTACGATATAATCGCATGAAGATACTATAAAAAGTTAAAAAAGTCTCTGATACCAGATCCAAAGAGTGAGA
>CAMOVS010000305.1 GCA_946627575.1 uncultured Lachnospiraceae bacterium | reverse complement strand
GATCTCGCGGATCAGGGCCATGACCTTCTCCTCATCGGTGATATCCAAGGACCGATAGGAGGCGCTACCAAGCCTGTCCTGTATAGCAGCCGCATCCAGATCCGATCCCACAGCCTGATGTCCTCTGGACACCAGCTCTTCCATGACATCGTGGCCAAGCTGGCCGGCAGCACCGGTTACAAATACCTTCATATTTTTTTCCTTCTTTCTTTGTGAAAGGTTATTGTTAGCTTAATCATATAGACCAGCATCTTTACCATAAGGATGCCGCTGAGACTTCCCAGGGAATCGATGCAGATATCTCTTAGCTCACAGCTTCTTCCGGGGATGAAATGTTGATGGATCTCATCACTGATGGCATAGGCCGTGGCGATAAGCCAGCTGTTAAGGAGCTGGTGTCTTCTCCTCGCGGCCATATAAATGCTGGCGCCTAGCAGGGTGTATTCTAGAAAATGGGCGCTTTTTCGGACGTAGAAGGTGAGCTGCACTGCTTCTTCCTCTCCGATCCCCGGAATCAGCCGGATCAGCCAGTTGCTTTCCGCCTGGGACAGGTCCGCAGGGAGGGAGGACTGGATAAAGATGAAGATCATAATGAGGACTGTCACTATGATAAATACCAGTCTTTTTTTGCTTAATTCTTTCTTATCTATCCAGGATATCATATTCATCATAGATACCATCCGTCTCCTGCCTGCTTGAGGCAGGACTTTATACGACCGCGGATACTTATTGACGAGCTGTTCTCATCCGGTCTGTGATATACATAAAAGGCAGTCAGGACCGGGCTCCGGGCCCGTCCATGCGGTATTGCTTTATCCTGATCTGCAGACTTTTCAGGCCTCTGTATTCGTTGACGGAAGGCTGATAAGTCACCGCATATATCATTTTCCTGCTTCCCAGATCCCTCATAAAGGCTTCTTCGTCGCCGAAGTAGACGGCCTCCATGGACCGGATGCCCAGCTTTTTCATGGAATCGTCACAGACCCGCATTTTCACGACCTTAAAGTCTCTTCCTGTGACTTTGACCTCGAGTATATGAAGGTTGCGGCAGACAAAAACCGGATCGGGATTGTCCTCTCCAAAGGGCTCCATCATATCCAGCTGGTCTATCAGAGAGCTAGAGACATAGGCAAGGGGCATGAGAAGGTCGATCTTTACCTTAGGAGTCAGGTCTTCTTTGCTGAGGGTGCAATTCTGATTCAGACAAAAACGAAGATTTTCGATGTGATTGGCGCTTAGAGAGAGACCTGCCGCTCCCGGATGGCCTCCATAGCGATCCAGGAAGGCATCAGCCTTCTCCAGTTCCCGGTACATATCATACTCTTCCGTGGACCGGCCGCTTCCCTTCACGCCTTCTTTGGCATTTGTCAGGACAAAGACAGGGCGATGATAGCGTTCCTTCAGTCTTCCGGCAATAATACCGGCCAGACTCTCATGACAATCCGGCAGACATATCAGGAGGACCCGGTCCATGGCATTCACCCCATCATAACATACAGGGGCAAAGCCACCCCGGGCAGCCGGATCCGGATCATCCTCTTCCACCATGTGGATGGCCCTTCTGATCATATTCTCGGTCATGGTCTTTCTTTTATCATTCAGTTCGGTCAGTTTTTTGGCCAGTTTCCTGGCCTGTCCCAAGTCCCGGCAGCGAAGAAGGTCCAGGGCCAGATCGGCGCTTTCCAGGCGGCCTGCAGCGTTGATGCAGGGGGCGATGCGAAAGCCTACATGGTAGGCGGTAATCTTTTTCCCATAGAATCCGATCTCTTCCAGAAGGGCTTTCATACCGATATGGTCTGTATGAGGCAGGAGGGCCAGACCATACTTTACCAGTACCCGGTTCTCTCCCATAAGACTAACCACATCCGCCACCGTTGCCACAGCCGCCAGCATCTGAAGGTCCTTAAGTTCTTCGGGAGCGATCTGAAAATGCTCATAGAGGGCTGTCACCAGCTTCAGGGCCAGTCCGGCCCCGCACAGGTCCTTATCCGGATAGCTGCAATCGGCCTGATGGGGGTTAATCATAGCGTGACAGGGCGGATACTGATACCGCCCGCTCTCCTCATCCAGGGCGTATTCGTGGTGGTCGGTAATGATCACCGTCAGACCAAGATCCATAGCCAGAGCAAACTCCTCCACAGCCTTAGACCCGTTATCGCAGGTCAGGATGGTATCCATGCCTTCCTCAAAGGCCTTGCGGATCATGGATTTCTGAACGCCGTAACCATCACGGATCCTATGAGGGATCTGAACGCTGACACTAGCCCCCAATCTTTTTAGGCCGGTTTCAAGGATATAGGAAGCCATAACCCCATCCACATCGTAATCTCCGATAATGCGGACAGGCTTCTTCCGGCTGATCTTATCAGCAAGAATGGCAACCGCTTTGTCCATATCTTTCAGCTCCCATGGAGAGTGCATATCCTGGATGCCGCCATGAAGAAAATGATCCATCTCCTCCAGACTGTTCAGCCCCCGGTTGCGCATGAGGCGAACCAATATCTCACTCACGCCCAGTTGCCGGGATAATTTCTCAAAATCAGCGCCCTTTCGAATAATGGTCCAGGACGCCTGCAATGGTTGAAACAAATTGATTCCTCTTTCATATTTTGATGTATGTATTGATGCGATCATCAAATGCGGTCAAAGATCACTTGGCTGTACAGCAGCTTCTTGTTCACGATTATGCAAGCATATCGCCAAAATCGACCTTTTGACCCTGATATCATGATGTAAAGATCAAAAGATATCACGGATCGCTCCGCTGTAAGACAGCTCTCGCGATCCTGCATATC
>CAMOVS010000304.1 GCA_946627575.1 uncultured Lachnospiraceae bacterium | reverse complement strand
CCACATCTTCCTCCTGGATCTGGAATCCAATCCGGAGTCCGGTTTTGAATGGGAGGTCAGTCAGGCGGATAAGCTCTTCGAGGTCGATAAAGAATACGAAGCCGCCAAGTCTGGAAAGAAGCAGGACGGGGGAACGGACCATTTTACCCTGACACCCATCGAAGCCGGCTTTACCGATGTCATCTTCACTTACAAGAAGCCCGGAAAGAAGGGGGAAGAGGGTGTTCAGTACACCTATACCATCCTCGTAGGCGAAGACCTCCATATCGAAATCTTCGGCAGCAGCGGCATGATGGGAGGCGCTAAGCTTGGCAGCAAAAACATTCCGGAACCGGGGATCAAATAGGCCGTTATAAAACCATGGAAGCAGACCCGGAGAGTGGAGATTACGAGGAAGCCTATCGTGAAAAAAAGATATCCTTACATACGATATATCATTATATTAAATATCTTGTGCCTTTCATGGATTCTTGCGGCCTGCTCCGGCAGCCGGAATCCTGTGGAAGGCACAAGTGCCATTAATGGCGGCAGCGAGGTAAAAGCCGATATGCCCAAGCTGATGGATGGAAGCGACGAGGGCCAGGATTCCCAGGATTCCTACAGCAAGGCTCTGGCCAAGGCCAACCAGACTCAGAATAAGGGAGATGCCGCTATCACTGAGACAGAGGAGGCAGCCAAGGGTGAGAAGCCTGAGAAAAAGAATTACACGCTCATGGTCTATATGACCGGGTCTGACCTGGAAGAGCGCTATGGAAGCGCCAGCGCAGACCTCAAGGAAATGATGGACTCGGGTCTTGATTATGATCAGACCAACCTCATCGTCTACACCGGCGGAGCCAGAAAATGGAATATGGGTATCTCAAGCGCCAGCAATAATGTCCTGGACATGAGCCTGCCGGATGACCAAAGAAGGGTAGCTGCCACGGAAAAGAATTCCGATATGGGATCTCCTGATACCCTGACTGAATTCCTGAATTATACAGCAGACCATTATCCAGCCGACCACTATGCCCTCATATTCTGGGACCATGGCGGCGGTTCCATCTATGGCTATGGCAAGGACACCCTCTACAAAGGAGATTCCCTCCTGCTTCGTGAGATGAAGCAGGCTATGGATGATTCTGCTTTCGCCAAGGGAGGCCGATGCCGCCTGGATTGGGTAGGCTTCGACGCCTGTCTCATGGCCACTTTGGAGAATGCCGTAGTATGGAAGGACTACACGGACTATATGGTAGCTTCCGAAGAACTGGAGTCGGGAGACGGCTGGGATTACTCCTTCCTAAGCCTTCTCAATAAGGACGATCCTGATACCTTAACTCTATGCAAGGGGATCGTCGATGCCTTTGCTTCCTACTATGAAGAAAAAAGAACCGAATCTTTCCACCCCGACATCACCCTGTCCGTGATGGACCTGTCTAAAGTGAACTCCACCCTTGATGCCCTCGACGATTTAACCGGCGAAATGAGCGAAGATGTATCGGGAATGACCTATGCCGATATCGTAAGGGCCCATAGCAGTACCAAAACCTTCGGGCTTCTGGGGGATGAAAGAGGAACCACATTTGACCTTCTCGATGTTCGCGACCTGGCCGACCAGCTTACCAGCTATTATCCGGACCAGACCAGGGAACTCAAGCATTGTGTGGACTCTCTGGTGGCTTATCGGACCACCCAGCTGGAAGGCGCTAGCGGTGTATCCATGTATTTCCCCGGGGAGAACAAAGAGCTCTACACTTCGGTAGAGGACCAGAACCACGACAACATGTTTGCCTCGGAAGACTTTCGCCGCTTCACGGACCACTATGCCGACCGCTGGCTCAAAGCTTCCGATGCTGACTGGAAGCTGGACCAGATCCGGGAAGAAGGAGATGAGCTTCTTCTGCAGCTGACAGAAGACCAGGCAGCCAATCTGGCGGATGCCAGCTATTCCGTTCTCCTTCAGCATGACAAGGGAGAATACATGCGTGCCATGAGCCGGATCCGTATCGAACCGGATAAAAATAATGTTCTTCATATCCCCAGAGATCCGAATATCATCTTTGTCAAAGGGACGCAGCAGCATTGCTCCTTCGTGGAAGAGAGCCGGAGAAATGATAGAATCAGCTACAGCAGCCAGGCCATGACACTGGATTATGATGTCTCTCCGGAAGGATCGACTCTCGTAAGGGCTTCTCTGGAAGATCGGGATGGCAGTCTTATCCTGAAGAATGTCAAGTACAATGAAAGCAGCGTTCTGGAATCCGGAAAAAACACAGTAAATCTCAATGAATACACGACAGCTTATGAATATATTATGTCCCTTTCTCCGGCCAGCAAGGAAGATGGCACGACAAAACCTTATTATGATTGGACTTACGACTCAACCGCTTATATGTTCTATTCCTTAGACTATGTCAATGACGGTAAAATAGATTTTGAATACGGC
This sequence comes from uncultured Lachnospiraceae bacterium, assembly GCA_946627575.1. Lineage (GTDB taxonomy): Bacteria > Bacillota > Clostridia > Lachnospirales > Lachnospiraceae > Anaerobutyricum. Next base: position 389 of record CAMOVS010000304.1, on the reverse strand, counting down.
AAAGCATCCCAGGCTAAGTTTCCTGCCATCCTCCAGGTTCTCGTCAAAGATATCAATGGCCAGGATCATGCCTCTGAGATCTTCCGCCTAAGCGAAGGCAAAGAGATCAAAGAAAAAGTGATCTCTCTGAATACGGAAAAAGGGAAAATGGACTTTGTCATCCATGGAAAAGAAGCCTCCCTTAAGTCCTACGAAGGCAAAGACCAACAGTTAGAGATTCCTGCCAGGGTTCACAATTATCCCTTCCGCAGCATAGAAGAGAATGCCATCACACAAAAGGCGGAAAATCTTAAAGAACTGACCATACCGGAAGGTGTCGTGAAGATCGAAGAAATGGCCATCGATAATGATGTCATAGAAACCATCCATCTTCCATCCACCTGGTCGAA
>CAMOVS010000303.1 GCA_946627575.1 uncultured Lachnospiraceae bacterium | reverse complement strand
ATATTATCATCGTCCCCAAAGGTGATGACCATTTCCGGACTGTTGTCACCGTCGCTGTCAGCAAACAGTTTCTGGGCTGGGTCATGGCCCTTGGCGACAGCATCCGCATTGTCTCGCCGGAAAATGTCGTCTCCCAGATGCAGGATGAGATCCGCCGTCTGAGCATGCAGTATGGGCTTCAGGAAGATCCTGTCATTTCATCAGCCAGTGAAGCATCTGGTCACGGTGATTGATCATCATCTCGATCACCTCGAAGCTCCCGGTCTCCTCATAACTGCAGGGATGGATCTGTCCATCATCAAAGGTCAGGATCTGCGCCTGGGGCATGGCCAGAAGGATAGGGGAATGGGTCACGATGATGAACTGGGCCCCTTCCCGTGCGCATCTGACGATTTCCATGAACAGGGTCAGCTGCCGCTGGGGCGACAGGGCCGCCTCAGGCTCATCCAGGAGGCAAAGGCCGCCGCCGCGAAACTGCTGCTGGGCAAGGGCCAGAAAGCTCTCTCCATGAGACTTCTCATGAAAATGCTGGGGTCTGCCGCCGGGTCCCCGGCTGTATTCCTCTTCCTTGGTGGCCACATTGTAAAAACTCTCCGCCCGCAGGAAATAACCCCACCTGATCTGCCGGTAACCCTTCGACAGGCGAAGGGCCTGATGCAGATCCGAATGGGAATCATAGGTTGAAAAATTGTAATTGCGGGTCCCACCTTCCGGATTAAAGCCGCAGGCCACTGCGATCGCCTCAAGGAGGGTTGACTTACCGCTGCCGTTCTCACCGGCAAAGAAGGTCACCGGATACCGAAAAGCAATGTCCATCACGCCCTGCAGCGCCTCAATATCTCTTAGATAACTGCCCCCATCGATCTTATCCCAATCAATGTGAACACTTTGGATCAGCTGTTTGTTCATATATGTGCTCTCTTCCTATGCACCGCGCTGCACGCAATCTTCAGTCAGTCCATCAACGATAATGATCTCATCGATGGTCACACCAAATAATACAGCCAGCACGATGAGGTTGTCAATGGTCGGCATGGCCAGACCGCGCTGCCACTTGTAGATAGCCTGAGGCGTGGCAAAACCGAAAGCCGCCTGCACCTGTCGTACCGAAAGTCCGGCCGCGATACGAAGGTTCCTGATATTCTGACCGGTACGCACCATATCAATTACCGGAAACATAGACATTTTTTCACTCTCCTTTAAGCGGCACCCGGTGACCGGCCCCGCTAAAGGCAGGTCTCTTAAGATGCCTTGAAATTGTATATCGGTTTCATGATGTCGATCACTTCGACACTCTCTCTGATCACATCGATGATATCTGCCAGTGACTTGTAAGCCATTGGAGCCTCATCAAGTGTATCTTCATTGACAGAAGTGGTATATACCCCCTTCATCTCCTGCTTATATTCATCCAGATCCAGATTCTCCTTTGCAGCCTTTCTGGACATGAGCCGGCCTGCCCCATGGGGGGCTGAAAAGTTCCACTCCTGATTGCCCTTGCCGATGGCCAGGACACTGCCGTCACGCATGTTGATGGGGATCAGTACCTTTTCTCCATTGTGGGCTGCGATTGCCCCCTTTCTCAGGATCATCTCATCCGTATCAATATAGTTGTGGATGGTATGAAAAGCCTCGCCGCCGGCCATGCCGGCAGAATCTAAGAGGATTTCGGCCATCTTCTCCCTGTTTCTTCTGGCAAAATGCTGGCAGATCACCACATCGTGCAGGTAGTCCTCCAGATACTGACCATAAAGATAGCAAAGATCTTCAGGCATGGTGGCCTGCAGCTGATTCCAGGAAATGGCTTCAAGGGCTGCTTGGATCTCCTGCCTTCTGCCCTGTACCTTATAGGTTCTGATGATCTCATCTCTTTCCTTGAAATAGGTCTCCTTTCCCTTGTTCAGGTCAACAGCCAGCTGCTGATAGATGGAAGCCACCTGCTTGCCCAGATTCCGGCTGCCGCTGTGGATGACCAGGTACTTTGTACCATCAGCCGCCATATCGACCTCAATAAAATGATTGCCGCCGCCAAGGGTCCCAAGGCTCCGCTCCAGACGTCTGGCATCCTTAAGGCTCCGGTAGCACCTGAGCGCCTGAAGGTCAAAACGCTCCTGACGGCCTTCCCAGACATTCATACCGGACGGGATGAAATGAGCAGCCGCGTCAAGCTTTTCAAAATCGATATCCGCCTTACCGATATCCACGGTATACATACCGCAGCCGATATCCACCCCAACAATATTGGGGACAGCCTTATCCGTCACCGTCATGGTCGTTCCGATAGTGCAGCCCTTGCCGGCATGCACATCCGGCATGATACGTATCCGGCTCCCGGCAGTAAACTCATAGTCACACATCCGCCTGATCTGCTCGATGGCTTCATCCTCAACGACCCTTGCATAGCAGATGGCGGTATTCACCTTTCCCTTAATCTCAAACACTTTTCTCACCTCTTTGTTATTAATCAGATTTTTTTGGATGAAGACTAAAAAGAAGCCGCCTGCCTCATCCCGGCAAGCGGCTTCGATACTTACGATCTACTGTTATTGATTACAGTCCGGAGAATCTATCTTATTCTCCTTATTGACCGGATACTGTATCGGTACTTATCCGAAAATGAGCGCATCAAAAGGGGACCTGTTTCACCTGCATGTGGTGCCAGATCACGTTTATTTTCATAACTGAATGGGAGTCTGTATGCGCTCATCTTATTTCCTTTCCGGGCACGCCTCTGCCCTCCTTACTTTCGTTATATCCCACATTAGCACACTTTTTACTCACTGTCTATTATCTTTCTGGTATAATTTGAGGATTAGCCACAGCTG
>CAMOVS010000302.1 GCA_946627575.1 uncultured Lachnospiraceae bacterium | reverse complement strand
TTTACATTAGGTCTTTTATAATTTATAATGGAAGAATGGCAGATTCAATTTGCTGATCGCTTTTCTTCCATGATGAATACCGGCTTATGTGTATGCATTGAGTCTATGCAGCCCTGGATTCATAAGGAGACTGTTGAGGTTCCGGGATTCTTTCGGACGATCGGCGCTTCCGGACTCTACTTTTGGCTGAAAAAGAAGGGGAAGTTCCATCAGCTGATTACGGGATCTATTTTTCGCAAGCAGGTTCTTTCAGACTCTACTGATAACGGAACCGTCGGTACGGCAGACGAAAAGATACCTGCAGAAAGGGCGGAAAAGGAAGAGAAGAGTCAAAGGGGTGAGAGCGAAAACCAGGACCCGGCCGGTCAAACCAGATGAGGCAGAAAAAGGGTTTTGGAGAGCCTGGTGAATATTTGTCAATCGAAATTATGGATAATTGCTTTAATTGACTAAATTTTTTAATAATTTTTATATAAAAAGAGGAATTATTACTATATTTCCTCTTTTTTTTTTGGTGAAATTGTATTAAAATAGTTATGAATAATTGTCTGATGTGACAAATAACAAATATCCTTCGATTGGTGAGAAAAAGGAGTGAATATATGATATCAAATCAGATCCTGCAGGATACCATAGACGGAATTAAAGCGATTACCCGAATTGATTTATGTGTTATGGACACAGAAGGGAAACCTCTGGCTTCCACGCTGGAAGCCGTGGAGGAGTATAGAGAAGCAGTCCTTGTGTTTGCGGATTCTCTTGCGGAGAGCCAGGTTCTTCAGGGATACCAGTTCTTTAAGGTGTTTGATGAAAATCAGCTGGAATACATTATCCTGGTCAAGGGAGAAACGGATGATGTATATATGATCGGTAAGATGGCTTCCTTCCAGATCCAGAATCTTCTGGTGGCTTACAAGGAGCGGTTTGATAAAGATAATTTTATCAAAAATCTCCTTCTGGATAATCTCCTCCTGGTCGATATCTACAATCGGGCCAAGAAACTTCACATAGAAACGGATGTGAGGCGGTGTGTCTTTATCGTGGAAACCCAGAACGGCCGGGAGAATAATGCCTTTGAAACGGTGCGGGGAATCTTCTCGTCCAAATCCAGAGACTTTATAACGGCAGTCGATGAGAAGAACATACTTCTTGTAAAGGAAGTCCGGCAGGGTGAGGACTATACTGACCTTACCAAGACCGCCCAGGTTATTGTCGATATGCTCAATACGGAAGCCGTGGCCAGTGTTCATGTATCCTTCGGTACCATTGTCAATGAGATCAAGGAAGTTTCCAGATCCTACAAAGAGGCCAAGATGGCCATGGACGTGGGCAGGATTTTTGAGCCGGACAAGAATGTGGTAGCCTACAGCAGTCTGGGAATCGGAAGGCTGATTTACCAGCTTCCCCTCCCCTTGTGCAGGATGTTCATCGGTGAAATCTTCGGAGAGAAATCGCCGGAGGAATTTGACGAGGAAACCCTGCAGACTATCAATAAGTTCTTTGAGAATAATCTGAATGTGTCCGAGACATCCAGGCAACTCTATATTCACAGGAACACCCTGGTCTATCGTCTGGATAAGCTGCAGAAGAGCACCGGACTGGATCTGAGGGTCTTTGAAGATGCCATCACTTTCAAGATTGCTCTGATGGTTGTGAAATACATGAACTATATGGAGACGACGGGATTTTAAATAAAAAAGAATACTTTTAGAGAAACATAAAGGAGAAACTATGACAGAAGACAACAGAGATTACTACAATTTCGGGAACGCCGAACCCGCTGGGGCCGGACTCCGGGGACCGGAACCCGGTGGGTCAAAAGGAAGAAAGAAAAAAGGCAGGCTTGCGGTTGTCATTTTATCCATCTTTCTGGTCCTGGCTCTTGTCGCGATTCCTCTGGCCGGATTCATCGGTTACGCTGTGGGGCGAGTGAACGGTATTACCAATGTCCAGGCCTCTGCCGGGAGTTCCGGAGTAGACAATGAAGCCATTGTCCACAAACTGGAAACCATGGAGGGGCTGGTCAATGAATACTTTCTCTTTGATCTCGATTCAGATAAGCTGGAAGAGGGTATCTATGACGGCTTTGTCTCCGGCCTGGGTGATAAATATGCAGAGTACTATTCAGCAGAGGATTATAAGAAGCTGATGGAGGAAGATTCCGGAAAATATCAGGGAATCGGTGTGACGGTTATGAAGGATACCGCAACCAGTTATGTGCTGATTGAGGGAGTATTCAAGAACACACCTGCGGAGGAAGCCGGACTCAAAAGAGGAGATTACATTGTTTCCGTTAATGGACGGGATACCCAGGATATGACCCTGAATGAAGTGGTTTCCGAAATCAAAAGAGACGATAAGGAAAATGCGGTTCTGGTGATTAACCGGGAAGGAAAAGAGCTGAATTTCGATGTCAAGAAGACCACTGTGACGATTGAATCCGTGGATTACCGGATGATGGACAATCAGATCGGTTACATCGAAGTGACCCAGTTTATTGAAAATACAGATGAAGCCTTTATCAAGGCCGTGGACGATCTGGAAGCCCGGAAGATGAAGGGACTGATCATCGATTTAAGAGATAATGGCGGCGGCCTGGTGGACAGCTGTGTGAATATGGTATCACGCTTTGTCCCGGAAGGGGATATGATCACCTATACGGAAACAAAGAAGGGGCAGAGGGACGAGTACCGAAGCAACAGCAATAAGACACTCTCCGTACCCATGGTCATTCTGGTCAATGAAAATACAGCAAGCGCTTCCGAGATTTTTACCGGATGTCTCCGGGATTACAAAATGGCCAAAAGCGTTGGGGTAAAGACCTATGGTAAG
>CAMOVS010000301.1 GCA_946627575.1 uncultured Lachnospiraceae bacterium | reverse complement strand
AGATTGAGGGACCGGCCAAGGTCCATATCAATGCGGAAGATGCCAGAGCAAGAGGAATTCAGGATGGAGACAAGGTGCGTATCTTCAATGACCGGGGGGAATTAAAGGATATCATGGCAGCAGTCAGTATCATCGTGAAACCCGGTGTTGTTGAACTAAACAGTGGGATGTGGGTGAAACTCGGCGGCAATGTCAATGTCCTGACATCCCTGAGCCAGGGAGGACCGAGAGATACTTTAAAAGAAAACGGGATTATGTATGAATATCAGGCCCTCTACGACGGAAATACAACAGGATATTTCAATACCCTTGTAGAAATTGAGAAGATGCAGGAGGTGGGCGAATAATGACGGCGAAAAGGAAAAAACTGATGATCGACGTGGATCGATGCATGGGTTGCTGCGCCTGTGAGATTGCCTGTAAGATGGAGTATCAGCTCCCCCGGGGAGTCCGCTTTATTGTGATGAATCAATCGGAAGATCCATCGCCCATGCAGGAGAAGCTGGTATTTGATTTTGCCGTGTGCCGGCACTGTGACCATCCCGCCTGCCTTTCAGCCTGTCCGGCAGAAGCCATCTATCAGAGATGGGATGGAATCGTCCTGGTCGACGAATCTTCCTGTATCGGCTGTGGGCGCTGTAAGATGGCCTGCCCCTGGGAAATTCCCCAGATGGCAGACCAGGGAAAGATGCGTAAATGCTCCATGTGTGCAGCCCGAATCGATCAGGGCCTTCGCCCTGCCTGTGAGCTGGCATGCCCGGCAGGAGCCATCCAGCTGCTTGAATCATAAATTCTTTTTATAATCTGATATATATTTCACGAGATACTCCGCAACCTGATCATAGTCCCGGAATCCGAATTGCCGCCGGGCATTCGGAACCGGGTCGTCACTGATAACGGCAAGGCACCGGGAGGGTTCATAGCGCATCCCCTTTCCCAGAGCCTCCCTGTAAACCAGGATTTTCGGGAAAGAAGTGTCGCTGCCCCCTTCAAGAAGGAGCAGGTCAACATCGTGAACGAAATGCAGCATCCCTTGCAGGTCTATGGGCCGGTTTTCCATCCATACCCCCTTTTCGGCGGAGAAAAGGCCGGTCATAGAGGCTCCGGCTCTGGTGATGCGGTCGCTGTCCTTTCCCTCCTTGTCCACTTCGAAGTGATGGGCATCGTGTTTGAGGAAAGCGATGCGAAGCCCTCTGTCACGGAGACGGGGAACCAGCTGCTCGAGGAAGGTGGTCTTTCCGCTACCTGACCATCCGGTAAAAGAAAGAACCGGAACAGAAGGCATCTCCGCAGCGAGGATATGGTTGTATTCCTCCCGGGTGTTGCAGCTTCTTGTCTTTCGAAGACCGTCCGATAACAGGCGGGCAGGAACGTACTTTACATGGATCTGATCCAGAAAAGTCCGTATCCTGTACCGTTTGTTTTTTATACTCTTATCCGAGTGTTTTTCGGAATGATCGTGCCCGCCTTCTTCCAAAAAAGAAGTCAGCCGGGGCAGGATAGACTTGCGGTAGATTCCCAGGAGGTGCTGCCTGCGGTCACAGCCATCCGTGACCAGGACAGCGTCCAGCCGGTCATCTGCTGCAATCATTTCGTACAATTCCCGGGCAAGACCGGCATCTGCAAAGGGCATATCTACCGGTGTGACAAAAACAAAAGGATGGCGGCAGACGGTCAGAGCCGCCTCAAGGCCACCCATGGGACCAACCCCGGGATACCGGTCCGATACTTTCCGGACAGGAAGATCCGGATAGGATTCATCTGAACCTATGGATAACCACAAGTCATCAAAAACCGAGAGACTGTGAACCAGATTATTCAGGAAGGCAGGACTTTCAACTCCGCCTATCCTCAGTTTAGCCTTATCAAAACCCATGCGCCGGCTTCTTCCTCCACAAAGGATTACGGCACTCATTTGATCATATACTGACATGGTTCACCTCCGTGTTCCCTTAAGCACTTCAAACAGGATTATCATCTCCCGATTTTATTCCATATATCACATTTTAACGTATCCAATATAAAATGTCACATTTTATGAGCATTTATTTTGGTGTTCCTCACATTTTATGCCGTATATATGAAGAATAACCGTGATGCTTAGAGAAGTTTTATTCTTCTCTGTCAGAGAAGCGGAACATGGATTTTCTAAGCTCATTGGTCTGGTCGTAGCGCTTGCCGCTCCAGTAAATCCTGCCGGCCATCTCGCATTTCTCGGGAAGTTCCACATCCTTCATGGCGTATTTCAGGAATTCTTCCACACCAGTCCGGTCTACGATATAGCCGATGTGCTCTTTGGCTTCGACCGCGGCCATGTCCAGATACTCATCCAGGTAATCGTAGGTGTTCTTAATGATCTTACAGATGCAAGTAAATATGATATGCTCCAAAACCAGCAGCCTGGCTTTTTTCGATTCCCCCGCCATATCCGGTCAGACTGCCATTTGTGCCAACAACACGATGACACGGTATAGAAGCGGACAGATTATCCCATGTTGTGTCTTTTATTATACATCACTCATATCTATTTATGAATTATAATGTTATTATTATCAGATTATAGAAGCTTTAGATCAGGACTATCCGGAAAAGACAGCATTGTTTTCCGGGAATGTTATATACGACATCGTCAAAGCCTCCCGCAAATTAAAAGCCGGAGGTTCCAGATAGTATTTACGAGGTGGAGTTATGAAAAAGAGAATTGTCATGATCACGGGTAGTCCCAGAAAGGGAGGAAATACTAATGCTCTGGCAGCGGCCTTCCGGTCCGGGGCAGAGGCTGCAGGTCACGAGGTCAGGGTTTTTGATGCGGCTGCTGCTGCTAAGCTTGAGGGCTGTCATGC
>CAMOVS010000300.1 GCA_946627575.1 uncultured Lachnospiraceae bacterium | reverse complement strand
TCTTTCCGCGCCGGAACGCAGGTAGGTCTCTCCCTGTAAAATATGTTTCCGGTCAGCAAGCCTCCTGTCCAGATCCTCAAGTATCCGGCGGGCTTTCTCCTCCTCTCCCTCACATGTCATCAATCCCACATGAGGCATACCATCAAAAGCTCTGAGGGCTCCTCCGCCCCAGTCAATCCCATAGATATGCAGATCCGACGGAGTCCGGCGGGCACACAGAGAATACAAAAAGGTCTGAATCAGACTGCTCTTGCCTGACATGGATATGCCGCAGATCAGAATATGACCTGATTGAAGGAGATCCACACAGAACAAAGGCTGACACTGGTTGGCGGGATCATCAAAAAGACCTAGGACGCCGCGAATCTCCTGGCTGCCGCTCCGGGAATCCCCGGCAGAAGGCTTCTGGCTGTCCTTCTCAAGGAGATCAGCCAAATCCAGAAGAGAAGGAAGAGGCTCCATCCACAGAGCCCTTCCTCCATGGAAGTTCTGGTCCCGGGCTGCCAGGGAGATCTGAAGACCCACCGCTTCCATCTGGGAAGTTTTGCTCTCTTTTTCCTGTGGTTTTCTTCCGGCTGCCGGCCGCCGGACTCTCCTTCCATCCAGTCTGACAGGATAAGCCGCCCCTTTATCGGAAAGCTCCCTCACAGCCGGGGCTCCGCTCCAGCCACTCTGGAACAATTCATAGATCTCATTATTGCCCACCTGGAAATAACCTCTCCCCGGCAGGGTTATGGAAGCGGCATCTCCCGTGTGCAGCATCTCCATGCTGTCCTGCCGGTCCTGAACCCGGAGGCAGATCCTGAAGCGGGCATTACTCCAGATCTTATCATCCACCGTACCTCCCGGCTTTTGGGTAGCCAGAATCAGATGCACTCCCAGGCTTCTGCCAACCTGGGCGACACTGATCAGCTCCTGCATGAAATCCGGCTCCTCCTTCTTAAGTTCAGCGAATTCATCAATGACAATCACAAGGTGGGGCAAAGCTTCAAGGATTTCACCCTGATGGTACAGTATCTGGTAGTCGCGGATATTGTTGACCTTACACTGCCTGAACAAGCGCTGTCTGCGTCGGTTCTCGCTTTTTACCGATATCATGGCTCTCCGGATCAGGCCGCCTGAAAGATTGGATATCTTCCCGCAAAGATGAGGCATGTCCTCAAACAAATCCGCCATCCCCCCTCCTTTATAGTCAATAAGGAAAAAATTAACATCTTCCGGACTGTAATTGACTGCAAGAGAAAGGAGAAAGGTCTGCAGCAGCTCACTCTTACCGGACCCTGTTGTCCCTGCAACCAGGCCATGAGGGCCGTGGGATTTCTCACTGATATCAAGAATACAGGGGCCGGCTCCGGCCTGAAAGCCAATCTCCGCCCGCAGACCTTCATAGGCCCGGTTCCTTTTCCAGCGATCAGAGATTCTTAGATCTTCGGCAGCGTCCACATGAAAAAGCTGAAAAAAAGAAACCGTATCCGGGATTTCCCGGCTTACTTCCATCTCAGCAACCCGGATACCCGAGATTCTTCGGGCAAAATTATCAAAAAGATCCGCCGGAATATGGTCAAATGTAATCTCACGGACCCCTTCCGACCCCGTCTCCAGATGGTACATCCCCCGAAAAGCATCGTTCTGCTCAAGAATGGTTGTACAGGAATTGGGAAGCCCGTCTCTTTCCGGAACAATCCATATGGCAGTCAGGCCCAGATCATAATTCCTTGGCTCCCCGGAAGCCCCCTTTATCCTGCGGTCTTCAAGGAAGCGCATAAACCATTCTCCTTCCATATATTCCGGCTCCAGAACAAACAGGACATAATGGGCCTGTCCGTCTGTCCTGCTTTCCCTGGCTGCAGCCGACTCTTCCCGGTTCCGGAAGAGCTTCTCCAGATGATGGAGTATATATCTTGCCTCTTCCCTGTTTGACGCGAGAAAACGTTCTCTCCCCCTGGAATGATATACATGAGGAAGCCAGCGCAGGCTCTCCACTCCTTCCCCCAAAAGCATTTTCCTTCGATTATATATATAGACAAGCTTCACTTCTGTATAGCAGTGAACTGCGGCAATCTGAACCGTCATCGACCGAAGGAAGGCCATCCGGTCAGCCTCCCTCTCTCCGGAATAACCTATGAGCCGGTTTTTTTTCAGATCTGCCAGTATTGGTACTTTGTAGAGGGTTCTGTATTTCAGGGACATGGCCTCGATTTCCATCCAAAGCTCTTTGCCATAGTTCTTGAATTCTTCAGCCGGAAGTTTTGCCGGAGAGGGATAGGGCAGATTTCCGATCCCCACCCGGCATAGCAGAAAGTCCCTGTGTCTGGGGTTCCTGTTCCAGAGGCCGGAAGACTCTTTTGTCAGCAATGCCAGCTGACGGCCGGCGGGAGATCTTTCCAGCAGGGCAAGGCGGTAGCTTTCATAATCCTCTGAGATCCTCCGATTCATCCTGCATAAATAATCCTGATAACGATCGGTCAGATCTTCCACCTCCCTTCTCCTGTCCCTTCGGGACATAATACGGGACATGACAGACCAAAGGATGGTACACACTCCGGAAACCAGAGCCATAAAGAGACCGGAGTAAAGGGAGAGTGCCAGATCCTCCCCGCTGCTTCTGGCCGCATAAAGCATAAACAGGCTGCCTGAAATCATGGGAATCATCATCGTGAATATAGGGCCGACCGCATACAGCCATGATTCTCTAGCCGGAGGATGAAGATCCGGCGGCCGCTCGATGACAGCCGCTTCCGGCCGCCGGACCAGGAAGTCCCTGGGAGACCGGTGGTAATAGACAGAGGAAGTCCCTGGCAATCCGGAGGAAGTCTCAGGGCCTCTCAGTCCTTCCCCTTCTTCCGCCAAA
>CAMOVS010000299.1 GCA_946627575.1 uncultured Lachnospiraceae bacterium | reverse complement strand
CTGTCAGATCTATTTGGGTATCAGACCATAATGATAGAGGTGTGGGAAGTTTTTGATAATAATCGTGCGCAGCGTCTTGTTATTGTTTGGTGGGTTATAAGTCTGGGTTATAAGTCAGAATCGCTCCCGCCGCCTTCCGGCTGCTTACCGCGATTCTCCAACCGATATCTCGCACTTCTGCACTCCGTGCTCGTGCTCGATATCGCTTGTCCTGCGAAATGTCTGAACAGCCTTGCACACCAGTGTGCAGGCTTGTTCAGCCGCTTCGCAGTGACTTATAACAATATGTCTTCGAAGCTGGCTCCTCCTTTGATCATGGGGAGGACCAGTTCGTCCGGTGAGACGGCGCATTCGATGATGACCGGTTTGTTGTGTTCTTCTGCGTAGGCTCTGGCTTCGAGGATGGTGTCACGCAGCTGGCTGTCTTCGGTGACCAGCCAGCCTTTGGAGCCGTAGGCTTCGGCGATCCTGACAAAGGATGGCGTATACTCCGGGCATTCAAATCCCGGCTCGCCGCAGTGGTTTTTGCAGGATTTATGATAGCGGAGGCAGGTGACGGTGTAGCGCTTCTTGAGGAAGAGGTGCTGCATCTGCCGGACCATGCCCAGCTTCTCATTGTTGAAAACGATGTTGACCAGGGGCAATTCCTGACATACGGCGGTGGCCATTTCCTGGATATTCATCTGGAAGCCGCCGTCGCCGCTGATGGATACCACACTCTTTTCCGGCTGGCCGATCCTGGCGCCGATGGCGGAGGGAAGTCCAAAGCCCATGGTGCCTAAGCCTCCGCTCTGGATGAGCTGGTGTGTGGCGTCCAGCTTCAGGTACTGGGAAGCCCACATCTGGTGCTGTCCTACGTCGACTGCGTAGATGGTATCCCGGTCTGCGTAGACGTCATTGAGTGTTCGAATGATCGTCTCCGGGCTGACACCCGCCTTGACATTCATTTGCAGGGGGTGCTCCTGGTTCCAGCTCATGACCTCAGCTACCCAGCGGGTGTGGGTCATGGGTTTGGTATGCTCAAGGATCTTCAAGATGGCGGCTTTGGCCTCCGCTACGATGGGGATGTCCACCGTGATGTTCCTTGAGATGGAGGCGGATTCGATATCGATATGAACAATCTTGGCATTGGGTGCAAAGCTGGCAATCTCTCCGGTTACCCGGTCTCCGAACCGGCAGCCGATGGTGAACATGAGATCACATTCATTGGCACAGCGGTTGGCTGCGTAGCAGCCATGCATGCCCATATCTCCTACAAAGAGAGGATGATCCGTGGGTATGGCCCCCCGCCCCATAAGAGATGTTACCACAGGGATATTCAGTTTCTCCGCCAGCTGGGTCATTTCCGCCTGGGCATGAGCGATATTCACGCCGCCGCCAAGGAGAAACATGGGTTTCTTGGCCTTCTTAAGCAGGGCGATGGCTTTCTTGAGCTGACCCATGTGGACGCTGCGGTTAGGCTTGTAGCCCCGGATGCTGATGCTGGTGGGATAGGATGTAGATCCCAGCTCCGCCATGACATCCGTAGGAAGGTCCACCAGGACCGGCCCCGGCTTACCGCTTCTTGCGATGTAGAAAGCTTCCTTGATCCGCTGAGCCAGCAGCTCCCGGTCGCGGACCATGATGACGAACTTGGCCACGTTTCTGGTGATACCGACGATATCGACCTCCTGGAAGGCGTCGTTGCCGATCAGGTGCTCCGGCACCTGGCCGGTGAAACAGACCAGGGGGATACTGTCATAGTTGGCGTTGGCGATGCCGGTGACCAGGTTGGTAGCCCCGGGGCCGCTGGTTACCAGGCATACTCCCACCTTGCCGGTGGCTCTTGCATAGCCGTCCGCAGCATGGATCAGGCCCTGCTCATGGCGGGGCAGTACCAGATCGATTCCATGGGCGTCATGGAGGGCATCAAGAAGATTCACGACATATCCGCCCGGATAGGCAAATATAGTATCCACGCCCTCTTTTTTCATCGCAGTGACAAATAGCTGATTGCCCGATATTTTCATCCTTTGCTTCACTCCTCTATAAGCACACATTTATTTCCGACTTAACATGTCGGATGCCGGATCCAGCAGCTCTCCTGCCTTGCCGCTGAGACAAATCCGGCTCCCTATCCTAACTAACAGACACCAGTCCATGTTATGTCGTGATGTCATATAAGAGCCCCGTCCCTCTATATCATATGGCCCTTTGCGGAGGCAAATACCCTGATTACCTCCGGTGTTTATTATGTTTCTTTCTGATACAGACCCCGGCAGATCTTCCTATAGACATTTACTGTCTATTATAATTGATGAGACAGCCCTTAAGAATGATCTCCCTTTCATCATCCGTCAGCTCACCCATCTTAAGTTCAAAGGCTTGTAATCCATCCTCTCCCACCTTGTAGGCTGTAAAGGTCCGGGCACCTTTGGCTATGGCTTCCCGGATACCCGGCAGGAAGATGTAGTCCCCATTGCTAAAGGGCAGGTCTTCCTCTTCCAGGAGGAAGGGCAGCATACCCCAGTTGATCAGGTTGGAACGGTAGCGCTTGGTGGCGTATTCATGAGCAATGTTGGCCCAGCCGCCAAGAACCTTCTGGCAGGAAGCCGCCTGCTCTCTGGCCGATCCGTCCCCGGGCTTGACAGCGAAAATGGTGCTGCCGATCCCGGTCTTGTCCTGATCCCAGCTGAGATCCGGATACCTGGTCCGGATGGCCTGGGCTACGGGGCCAAGCTCCGGCAGAGCCTGCACGGGATCCTTGCCCGCCTCGATGGCTTCCTGGGCAGCCCGGACTTCCTTAGCCCGCCCTACGTAAGCCGGATCCTTCCTGGACAGGGTGAACTCAGCCAGTCCCAGAGGATTGGACCTG